>JANXWT010000169.1 GCA_025351035.1 Opitutia bacterium
ATGATTTCGTAAGCGGCGATGCGGCCACCGCCGACTTTCTTGCAGAGCACCTGGGAAACGACGGCGACGAGCGACGAAGCGAGCTGCGTGCGGATCATGTCCTTCATGTTAGCCGGGAAGGCATCGACGATGCGGTCGACGGTCTTGGCGGCGCTGTTGGTGTGGAGCGTGCCGAAAACCAAATGCCCCGTCTCGGCTGCGCTGATGGCCGCTTCGATAGTCTCAAGGTCGCGCATTTCGCCGACGAGGATGATGTCGGGGTCCTGCCGCAAGGCGCGGCGGATGGCCTCGGAGAAACTCGGCACGTCGGTGTGGACCTCGCGCTGGGTGACGACGCAGCGTTTGTGCGGGTGGTAATACTCGATCGGATCCTCGATGGTGATGATGTGACCATCACGGTTTTCGTTAATATAATTCACCATCGAGGCGAGCGTCGTGGACTTGCCGGAACCGGTCGGGCCGGTGACCAGAATGAGGCCGCGCGGACGATAGAGGAGCTCCTTGATTTTGTCCGGCAAACCGAGCTGACGGAGGTCGAACAGTTGGTTCGGAATCTGCCGCAGCACGAGGCCGTAGCTGCCCTTGGCCTTAAGGACGCTGACGCGGAAGCGCGCCTTGTCCATGTAGGCAAAACCAAAGTCGGTGCCGCCATTCATCTTCACGTTTTGAACGTGAGTGTCCGGCGTGATGGCAAGCATGAGCTTCTCAGTCATCTCGGCCGTGAGGACTGGACCGTCGATGGCCGTCATGCTGCCGCGCATGCGCAACGTCGGGGGAATGCCGACTTGCAAGTGGAGATCGGAACATTTCTGGTCCACGACGAGTTCGAGCAGTTCATTCATTTCATAGCTCATGGGAGGAGGCGGGGTTGAGGTGAATTAGCGGGTGTCGCCGACGGTGACAGAGACAACCTCTTCGATGGTGGTGTGGCCAGCGAGAATTTTGCGAATGCCATCCTCGCGCATCGTGCGCATGCCGTGTCGACAGGCAACCTCACGCAGACCGGAGGCCGTCACCTTTCCGAAGATCAGGCCGCGGATTTCGTCGTTAACGAGGAAGATTTCGAAAATGCCCAAGCGGCCGCGATAGCCCGTGCCGTGGCAGGCGCTGCAGCCGGTGCCGCGCCGGAAGTTCGCGTTCACGAGCTGGGCGGACGTGAGTTCCAACAGCTGCAACTCGCCCGTTGACGGCATGTGCGGTCGCGCGCACTGCGGGCAGATGCGTCGCACGAGACGCTGCGCCATCGTCGCGCGGAGCGAGGCTGCGATAAGAAAGGGTTTCACGCCGAGGTCGATGAGGCGCGTCACCGCACTGGGCGCATCGTTGGTGTGCAAGGTGCTGAACACCATGTGGCCGGTCAGCGAGGCGTTAATCGCGATATCGGCAGTCTCAAGGTCACGAATTTCACCGATCATCACGATGTTGGGTGATTGGCGCAGCATCGCGCGCAGCGCGGCGGCAAAAGTCATGCCGATCTCAGAGCGCACGGGCACTTGGTTGATGCCGGCAAGTTGGTATTCCACCGGATCCTCAACCGTGATGATCTTCCGGTGGGGCTGGTTCAGGAAGTGGAGGCACCCGTAAAGCGTGGTCGTCTTGCCGGAGCCGGTCGGTCCAGTGACAAGCAGGATGCCGTCGGGCGACGCGATCAGTTGCTCAATTACTTTCTGGTCGTCCGGCCAAAACCCCAACTCCGTCAGACCGAGTCGCAAACCCTCCTTGTCGAGGAGGCGCATGACGATGCTCTCGCCGTGTGCCGTTGGCAGCGACGAGACGCGCATGTCGAGCGTGCGGTCACCAAAAGTGACCTGAATGCGGCCGTCCTGCGGCACGCGCTTCTCGGCGATGCTGATGTTCGCCATGATTTTCAGACGCGAAATGATCGAAAACTGCAAACGCTTCGGCGGCGCATCGGCCTCGAACAGAACGCCGTCGATGCGGTAGCGCACGCGAAAATGTTTCTCTAGAGGCTCCAGATGAATGTCCGAAGCGCGCCGGCGGATGCCCTCGTGGATAATGGCGTGGACCAGCTTGATGATCGGGGCATCGCGACCGGTAATTTCCCTCGGAGATCCGGAGGCTATGGGGGCAACCGGCGGTTGCAAGGCAGGCGGCGCCGCATAGGTAAAGAGGTCCTCGATGTCCGCGGCTTCCTGCCCGTAGAAGCGTGTGATGGCGCGCAGGATTTCTTCTTCGGTCGCAATCGACGGCCGGATGCGTCGGCCGGCGACATGCTCGACGCTGTCGAGCGTCTCGACGTCGAAGGGATCGGCGAAAGCGATTTGGAGTTCACCGTCGATCAATGCCACCGGCATAATGTGATGCCGGGTGACGAATGAGCGCGGCAGCGTGCTGATGGCCTCGCCGCTGATCAACACACCGTCGAGTTCGACGAACGGCATAGCGAATTGCTCGGCGAGCAAGCGCGCGAGGGTTTTTCGGTCGAGCGCCCCGTCGCCAAC
>JANXWT010000235.1 GCA_025351035.1 Opitutia bacterium
CCGGAAAGCCTCTTTTTGACTGCGCCTCGTTCCTTCATCTTTCGCGCGAGTTTCGCTCACAGCTTGGAAATTTCCACTCCGGCATCGGTGAGGATCGGTCGCACCAACGGATCGTTCTGGTAATCCTGATGGTATTTCACCGCGGCAATGCCGGCGGCCGCGAGAATCTTGGCGCAGTTGATGCACGGGTAATGTGTCACGTAGGCCGTGCAGCCCTCGACGCCCGAGCCGCGCCGCGCGGCGTCGGCAATCGCATTCTGCTCGGCATGCACCGTCGCCTGCTCATGGCCGTCGCGAATCCGCGAAGCGTGCGGCGTGCCCGGAAGAAAGCCGTTGTAACCTGCCGCCACGAGCCGGTTCTTCCGCTCGCCGCCGGTGACAATGACGCAGCCGACGTTCAACCGCTCGCAGTTCGAGCGCGAAGCGATGAGCTTGGCCGTCGCCATGAAATACTCATCCCATGTAGGGCGCGCAGCGAATTTCTCGGTGGCTTGGGTGATCAGGTCGACGGGACTGACTTTGGATTTCATGCAATGCCGTGACATTGGACAACGCCGCGCGCCGGGGCAACCTTCGTCTCCGTCCGGGTGGCCCACCAAACGCGCTGGCAAATTTTGGGCTCGTCAGTTTCGGCGGGGGCTTTAGCGGACATAGTTGCCGGATCGGCTGGGAACACCTCAGACCTAAGTCTCCAGCCTCTTGCCTCAAGTCATGCCCACCCTCCACGAACTCACCGACTATTGCGACAAGCGCACCCGCCGCGCGGCGTTCACGGACTACCCCGGCGCGATCAACGGTCTCCAAGTCGCCAACGACGGCCGCGTCACCAAGATCGGCGCCGCGGTCGATGCCGGCCGCGTGCCCTTTGAGAAAGCCGTCGAGTGCGGCGTGGATTTCCTGATCGTGCACCACGGTCTCTTCTGGGATTCGCCGCAGCCGCTGACCGGCCCGGTCTACGAGCGCTACGCGGCGCTCATCCGCGGCAACTGCGCCGTCTACTCTTCCCATCTGCCGCTCGATGCGCACCCGGAGCTCGGCAACAATTTTCTTCTCGCGCGCCAGTTGGGCTTCAAGCCCCGCCGTCGATTCCTCGAGCGCGACGGCGAGCCCATCGGCTGGATCGCCTCGAGCAAAT
Source organism: Opitutia bacterium (assembly GCA_025351035.1). Classification (GTDB taxonomy): domain Bacteria; phylum Verrucomicrobiota; class Verrucomicrobiia; order Opitutales; family Opitutaceae; genus JACQFT01. The sequence goes on from JANXWT010000235.1 coordinate 1,136, forward strand.
ACCGCCGCACGCAGATTCGTGCGCGTCTCGAGGAGCAGTTCTCCCGCGTCGCCGCCATCGAGTGCGGCCCGGCGGTGCCCAAGGAAATCGCCTTCTGCAGCGGCAGTGGCAACAGTGCCGTCAAGGAACTCGCGGTCGCCGGTGTCGACACGCTTATCACCGGCGAACTGCGCGAGGAGTGGTTCAACTACGCACAGGAGCACCGACTCAACCTCTATTGCTGCGGCCACTACGCGACCGAAGTCTTCGCGGTAAAGGCGCTCGCCGCCGAGTTGGCGAAGAAATTCCGCCTGCCTTGGACGTTCATCGAAACGGACAATCCCCTGTAGCCACCACGAAACACACGAATAGAATTCTCCTCTTTGGTGTCTTTCGTGTTTTTAGCGGTGACCTCGCTTGATGAAAAAAATCGCCATCCTCAACGGCCCCAATCTGGAACGACTCGGCCGGCGCCAGCCGGAAATCTACGGCACCGCCACGCTCAAGGACCTTGAGCGCCTCCTCCGCACCGAGGCCAAGACGCTCGGCGTCGCGCTCTCCTTCTTCCAGTCCAACCACGAAGGCGCTCTGATCGACCGCATCCACGCGTTCGCCGATCGGGGCGTCGACGGCTTTATCGTCAATTTCGGCGGCTACTCGCACACGAGCATCGCGCTACGCGATGCCCTCGCGGCCTCGGGCAAGCCCGCCATTGAGGTCCACATCTCGGACATCAGGAAACGGGAACTTTTCCGTCGCAACTCCATCACTGCCGGCGCGTGTATCGCCATGATCTGCGGCCGGGGTCTGCCGGGATACGTCGAGGCGCTGCGCCGGCTGGCGAAATCATAGCTCGGGGCTTTACGCGGGGCGCATTTTCTGTCGGGGATACGCCGACCTCCATGGGCCAACACCTTCCCGACTTTGCCGAACCGCGGTGGTTCGTCTGCCACACCAAGCCGCGCTGCGAAAAGAAATTCGCCGCGCTGCTCGGCTTGGAGAATTTTGCCCATTATCTGCCGTTGCTCCAAAGCGTGCGGCGCTACGGCACCCAGACGAAGAAGTTCACGAAGCCATTGTTTCCCGGCTATGTTTTCGCCCAAGTCGCGCCGGAGAAAAAGACCCGCATCTATCAGCAGGACCTCCTTGTTCGCGCGCTGATGGTCGAGAACGAGTCTGTTTTTCTCCGCCAACTCGAGGATGTGAAACTCATCTGCGCCTCCGGTCTCGAAGCCAGCTTGCGCCCGCTGCTCAAAAAGGGCACGCGCGTCAGAGTCCTCGGGGGCCCCCTCGCGGGCCTCGAGGGTTTTGTCGACGACCCGGCGAACCCGCGCGGCATCGTGGTGTCTGTCGATGTGCTTCAACAAGGTCTGCTCGTATATCTCCCGCTCGAAAGCCTGAAGCTATTTCCCTGAAGTCCATGTCTCGCCACGGCCGTCTCCCCCTCCTCTTCCTAGCCACCACACTCACGTTTGCCAGCCAGCTCCACGCGCAGCCGCAACCTCCCGAGGAAAACAACCACGAGCCGCGGGAGCACCCGACGATGTTCTCGCGCATCCGCGGCCTCTTCGACTTCGACCTCCCGCAGATCGACCCGCCCGGCACCTTCAAGTTGAAACTCAATCCCCACTTCGGCGATTTTTTCCACAAGAGCTACCTCCGTGTCGACAGCGGTGTCCAGTGGGCGCTCAATGAACAATTGCAGTTCAACGTCGAGGCCGATGCCTACGGCACGCATGGCCTGCGCCGCAGCTCAGCGCGCTACGGCATTGGCGCAGCGCATTTCGGCGTGAAATACCTGTTCAAGGAATTTCTCCAGCCGGACTATGAGACCAGCGTTGGCTTCAACACCGATCTGCCCGTCGGCAATCCGCCCCTTGATTTCACCGACGGCCACAATCACTACTCGCCCTACTTCATCATCCAGCATCACCCCGCCGCCCACCCGCGCCTCACGACGTTCGCCGGGGCGGGCTTCGACTTCCTCACGCCTTCCCACACCCGCGGCACCTTCGGCACCAACCAGCCACACGATGACTCTTTTTCGCTGAACGCCGGGGCCATCTACGACCTCGGACAATTCAAGTGGACCCTCGCCACGACCTTTTCCTCCACGGCGCTCATCGGTGGCAAGCCCGAGCATTTCCTCACCATCCGGCCCAGCGTCCTCTGGTTCGTGCCGAAACACTATACCTTCAACGGCAAGACCCAGTGGATCGTCGGGTTCGGCGTGCGCTCGACGTGGGGCCCCGACAGCTACGAGTTCACCACCGGCACGCGCATCCGCGCCGAGGTGACTTTCGGGCAGGTGATCAAACGCATCCGCGACCGTCTCGACCACGGCAATTGACGGCCCACGGGGCTCAGCGAAAACAAGTCGCACATCGAACCTGATGCGGGTATTGGTGTCCCAGCAAGATATCCGCCCCGACCAAAACGCCACGAGGTCATCACTCCATGAAATCCACGCTTTCCCGCTCCCAACTTGGTTCGCTGGCCGTTGCCGCCGCCCTTGCGCTCACGCAATTTGCCGCGCCCGCCGCCGCCGGCCCCCCCGCTCCGGCACCGGCGCCAGAGGACACGGAACTTCACAAGATCCAGGGCATCTTCGACACCGAACTCCCAAAAACTGAAAAGAAGGGCTCCCTCAAGTTCATCTTGCACCCGCATCTCGGAGACTTCACTTCGCGCACCTACATTCGCGTGCCCCTCGGCTTTCGGTGGGGTGTGAACGACCACGTCGAACTCACCGCCACGGTGGAACCTTACTTTGACCACGGCCTTAAGCGAGGTCCCTCGGGCAACGGTATCGGCGATCTCCAGTTCGGTGCGAAATACGCCTTCCGCGATTGGCTCAAGCCAGGGTTCGCTGTGAGCACTGGCTTCAATCTCCGTCTGCCCGTCGGTCATCCGCCGCTTGATCTCACCGATGGCTACAACCACTATTCGCCCTACCTCGTCATCGCCCAGCCCGTTGTCAGCCGCCCCGGCCTCACATTGTTCTTCAGCCCGTCGCTCGACTTCATGGATAAATCCTCTGTCGCGGGTTCCTTTCGCAAAAACGACCCGCACAGCAGCTCGTTTACCCTCGCCGGCGGGTTGGTTTATGACCGTTTCCCCTACCACTATACGCTGGAGACCGGCTATCAGACCACCGCACTTGTGGGCCGGGACGACAAACAATTCTTCTTTATCCGTCCTGGCTTCGCTTGGGATTTGCCGCGCAAACTCACCTTCAACTCGCATGGACGTTGGCTGGTCGGCCTCGGCACCAAAATCACCTTTGGACCCGACGGCACGCGTCTAGATTCCGGCGGCAAGCTCCGCGGCGAG
>JANXWT010000252.1 GCA_025351035.1 Opitutia bacterium
AAATCTGCCGACTTCGAATCCCGGTCGCGATCACCTCATCATCAAGAAAGACCGCTTTCGCCTGCTCGTCTTCACGGTGCTTGGCCGCAGTTTCATGGGCGCGAAAGCCGATTGCCCCTTCCTCTGCGCCGACGCGATGCTCAAGCGTCTCGCCGGCCAATACGACGCCGCCTTCGTCGAGATTCACGCCGAGGCCACCTCCGAAAAACAGGCGATGGGTTGGCACCTCGCGGGGCGCGCCGTTGCTGTGCTCGGCACGCACACGCATGTCGCCACGGCCGACGCCACATTGCTGCGCCAGCAAACCGCGTTCATGTGCGACGTCGGCATGAGCGGGCCGCACGAATCGGTGCTCGGCCGCGAAATTGAACCCGTGCTCGGCCGGTTCCTCGATGGCCTGCCGCGCCGCTTCGAAGTCGCCACCGGCGACGTGAAAATGTCCTGCGCTCTCGTGGAATTTTCTCCCGACGGCCGCGCCACCAAGATCGAACGCATGAGCGTTCCGCTGCCGAAATGAAATTCGCGTCGCCCGCTGCCGATGTCTTTGTGCCGGACGGCGCGCCGCTCGCCGCCGCCCTCGCGCGCACGACGCACCTCTGCCTCGCCGCGCACCAGGACGACATCGAGATCATGGCCTATCACGGCATCGCGGAATGTTTCGGCCAGCTTGATCGCTGCTTTACCGGTGTGGTTTTGACCGACGGCAGCGGCAGTCCGCGGGCGGGCAAGTTCGCCAAGTTCACCGACGAAGAGATGAAAGCCGTGCGCCGCGCCGAGCAGCGCAAGGCCGCCAAGCTCGGCCGTTACTCCGCCGTCATCCAACTGGCGCATCCAAGCGTCCTCGTGAAAAACGCGAAATCCGCTGCCGTCGCGCACGACCTCGCGTCCATCTTCGCGCACTGTTCGCCACACACCGTCTACCTGCACAATCCGGCGGACAAGCACGACACCCACGTTGCCTGCTTCCGGCGGTGCATCGAGGCGTTGCGGAAGCTGCCGATAACTCGGCGTCCGAAAGTCGTCTACGGTTGCGAAGTCTGGCGCGATCTCGACTGGCTCGGCGACGCCGAGAAAGTCGCGCTCGACGTCTCGGCGAATCCGAAACTTGCCGCGAAACTCGTTGCGGTCTTCCAGTCCCAGATCGCGGGCGGCAAGCGCTACGATCTTGCCACGGCCGGCCGGCGTCTCGCCAACGCCACCTTCCATACCTCGCACACTACCGACCGCGCCGCCGCGCTCACGTGGGCGATGGACCTCACGCCGCTCCTGCGCAACGGCCGGCTATCCGTCGGCAAATTTGCCCTCGCCGGCGTCGAACGCCTCCGCGCCGACATCGCGAAGCGAATTCGGCGCTTGGGATAGCAAAGCCAATCGCGGAAACGCGGAGAGGGGGAAGCACCGGAACTTTCTTTCGGCGATCCCGCTCCTCCGCATATCCGCGATCTCTTGGTCGGGATAATTTCTTGTGTCTCTTGGCGGTTTTTTGTGGCCAACTCATCCATGGTCAAAAGCACCGGCATCTATCTCGGCGAACTCAGTTGCCAGCTCACGCACGGCCCGTCGGGCCAGGTCATCAGCACGGACGCCCCGAAGGACAACCACGGGCGCGGCCTGGCATTCTCGCCGACCGATCTCGCGACGGCGTCGTTCGCGTCGTGCATGGTCAGCACCATGGCCATCGCGGCGAAACTGAAGCTCGGCTTCGACATCCCCGGCATCCGCTGGGAAGTGACCAAGGAAATGTCCGCCGCCGCGCCACGCCGCATCGTGCGCATCGCCACGCAAATCTGGCTCCCGGTTTCCCGCACGAAGGATCCCGAGAACATCCTCGAGCAGGCGGCGCTCAATTGCCCCGTGCATCACAGCCTGCATCCGTCGATCGAGCGTCCGGTGACTTTTCACTGGGCAGAGTGACGGGGTTTTCTCGTTTCGCGGAAATATTTTCCGCGAAAATTACGCCGAAGAGTTGGGAAAGTGCGGCGAAACTACGCGCTTCTGCGCCGGAGGCCAAAGCTGCTCCGCGGTTCGCGGATTTCATGGAAGAAACGCCGAACTCGCGTATCAAATCTCCATGCACTTCCTTCATTGCTCCAGTGTGAAACTGCTCGGCAGCCTCGCGGTTTTCGCTCTTGTGGCCTCGGCTCAGGACATCGACGTCACCAAGATTCCGACCAGTCACGACTGGGACATGACCGAAGGCACCAAGTGCTCGGTCGTTGAGATCAAGGGCAAGACCGCGCTGCGTCTCGATCAGCCGCCGGAGACCGAGGACGGCAAAGTCATCGGCGGCACGAGCCTCGTGGTTCTCCGCGGCCTGGAGTTCAAGAACGGCGAAATTGAACTGGACGTTCTGGGCAGCGCGCAGCTCGTGCAGAAGAGTTTCATCGGCATCGCGATTCGCGTCGATCCGACGACCGGGCACCACGACGCGATTTACCTGCGGCCGTTCAATTTCAAGGCGACGGACCCCGAGCGCCACGCGCACGCCGTGCAATACACCTCCAACCCGGAGTGGACGTGGAAACGCTTGCGCGCCGAGCGTCACAATGAATACGAGAAGCCTGTCGCGGACTCGCTCGACGGCGACGGTTGGGTGCATGTGCGCGTCGTCGTGCAGCGGCCGAGCGTGAAGATCTATCTCGACCGCGCTCCGGAGCCGAGTCTGGAAGTCGCCGAACTCAGCGGCCGCGGCGGCGGTCTGGTGGGGCTGTGGGCGAACGAGACTCAGCCGGCGTATTTTGCCAACCTGCGGATCACGCACGCACCCTGACCATCGCGGTTGAAACAGCCGGCGCCTTGGGACCGGGCGGTCATCTTTCGCGTTGCCAAGCCCGGCGACGCGACGTTGCCTCGCCCAATGGCTCACCAAGCGCAAGCCACCTGGGGTGGAAGATTTTCATCGGGGCCCGCCGGTCTGATGCTGCGGTTCAGCGAATCGGTGTCGTGCGACGCCCGGCTCGCTCCGTTCGACCTGCAAGGCAGCAAGGCGCACTCCGCCATGCTCGCGCACGTCGGCCTCCTTTCGCGGCGCGAGCGCGACGCCATCCACCGCGGGCTTGACGCCATCGGCTGCGAGATCATCGCCGGCAAATTCAAGTGGCATGCCAAGCTTGAGGATGTGCACATGAACATCGAGCAGGCGCTTACGAAGCGCGTGCCCGCCGCCGCCAAGCTCCACACCGCGCGCAGCCGCAACGACCAAGTCGCGACCGATATGCGGCTCTACCTCAAGGCCGCCTGTGCGGAACTTGGGACCCAGCTTCAAGCCGCGCAGCAGGCCATCCTGGGCGCCGCCACGCGACACGTCGACGTGCTGATCCCCGGCTACACTCATCTTCAGCGCGCCCAGCCCGTTTATTTCGCGCACCAGCTCTTCGCTTATCTCGAAATGCTGGAGCGCGATGCCGGGCGTTTCGCCGCCGTGCACGATCACGCCAACTGGTGCCCGCTCGGTTCCGGCGCCATCGCCGGCACGACGCTGCCCATCGACCGCGAATTCACGGCAAAACGACTCGGCTTCGTCGACGCCGCCGGCCGCCCGCGCGTCACGCAGAACAGCATGGACGCGGTGAGCGACCGCGATGTCCACCTCGAGTTCGCCGCCGCGTGCGCGCTCACCGGCGTGCATCTCTCCCGGATGGCGGAAGACATGATTTTGTGGGCCAGCATGGAATTCAAATTCGTCGAGTTGCCCGATGCGTTTTGCACCGGCTCGAGCCTGATGCCGCAAAAGAAGAATCCCGATTCGCTGGAGCTCATTCGCGGCAAGTCGGCGCGCCTGCAGGGCAACCTGCACACACTGCTCACGCTCGTGAAGGGACTGCCGTTGACCTACAATCGCGATTTGCAGGAGGACAAGCGGCCGGTGTTTGACAGCCACGACCAGACTGCACTCTGCCTGGCGGTGCTGGCCGGCACGTTCGCCGGGATGAAGGTGAACCGATTCCGTTGCGTCATGGCGGTCGCCGACCCGGCGCTGCTTGCGACCGATCTCGCCGATTACCTCGTGCGGGCCGGCGTGGCGTTCCGCGAGGCGCATCACGCGGTTGGCGGAGTCGTGCGGCTGGCCGAGCGCCAGAAAGTTCCGCTGAACCGGCTCTCGCTCGCCGAGGTGCAGAGCGTGCATGCGGCCTTCCGCAAAGATTGGGTCGAGGCATTTGATTTGCCGAAGGCCATGCAGCGTCGCACCGGCACGGGCATGCCCGGCCCGGCGCAGGTGAAACGGCAGCTCGCGCGCTGGAAGAAATTGCTCGGGCAATAGCGGCCACTGCGTTCCTGCGATTGCTGCGAATTTTCAATCGATGCCCACTATCCGCATCCTCTCCGACCGGGTCGCGAACCAGATCGCGGCGGGCGAGGTGATCGAACGGCCGGCGGCGGTGGTGAAGGAACTGGTGGAGAACTCCCTCGATGCCGGCGCCACGCGCGTCGAGGTCGAGTTCCGCAGCGGCGGGCGCGCCTACATTCGCATCGAGGACAACGGCGGTGGCATGTCGCAGGACGATGCACTGCTCTCACTCGAGCGCCACGCGACGAGCAAACTGACGGAGACGGCCGATCTCGACCGGTTGCACAGCTTTGGTTTCCGCGGCGAGGCGGTGCCCTCGATTGCCAGCATCTCGCGCTTTGAGCTCCAGACACGCCGAACGGCCGACGCCCATGGCACCGAGGTCGTCGTCAATGGCGGCAAACTCGTGCACGTCCGCGAATGCGGCCTCGCTGCCGGCACGCGCATCGTCGTCTCGCATCTGTTTCACTCGGTGCCGGCGCGGCGGAAATTCCTCAAGAGCGACACCACCGAGTCGGCGCACATCATCCAGACCGTGCGGCTCTACGCCCTCGCCTGCCCGCAGACGGCGTTCACGCTCGTCGAGGACGGCCGCGTGCTCTTTCAGTCGCCGGTGTGCTCCACGTTGGAGGAGCGCGTCGCCGAGATTTTTGGCCGGCAGTTCGCCGCCGACTTGCTCCCGGTCGAGGTCGCGGAGGAGGGGATGACGCTCACGGGGCTCATCGGGCAGCCGGGCACGAGCCGCTCGACGCGCCACGAGATGATCACCTTTGTCAACCGCCGGCCCGTTGACAGTCGCACGCTGAATTACGCGCTGCTCGAATCCTACGCGACCACGCTGCCGAAGGGCCGCTACCCGGTCGCGGTGCTTTTCCTCGAACTCGATCCCGCCGCCGTCGACGTGAACGTGCACCCGGCGAAGCGCGAAGTGCGTTTCCGC
>JANXWT010000229.1 GCA_025351035.1 Opitutia bacterium
ATGGCCGGGTTGTCGCGGCGATAAGCGGGGATTTTCGAGAGCGAGAGCGTGTAGGTGATGTGCAGTTGCCCGGCGCGAAAAGCGCGCTCCTCGGCATCGACGGAGTCGGTCGGATAGAAATGAATCGCGTTGAGATAAACATGTTCGCGGTCCCAGTAGTTCGGGGATTTCACGCCGACGAGGCGCTGGTGGGGAGTCCATTCGGTGAGGATGAAGGGACCGCTCGTGACGATGCGGCCGACGCGGGTCCACGGCGTGCCGCGGCGATAGGCGTCGCCGAAGTCGGCGATGTGGCGGACGTTGATCGGCCGCCACGGCGAGTTGAGGATGATCTGGAGGAAATAAGGGGCGGGGTTCGCGAGGGTGACAACGAAGGTGCGGGCATCAGGCGCGGCGATACCGACCGTCGCGATGTCGGTCGTGCGGCCCTTGTGGAAATTCTCGGCGCCGCGGATCACATAGAACAGGTAGGCGTAGTCGGCGGCGAGGGACGGGGTGAGCGCGCGCCGCCACGAGTCGACGCAGTCCTGCGCGGTGATCGGCTCGCCGTTGCTCCACAGCGCATTCGCGCGAAGGTGGAACGTGTAGGTGAGACCGTCGGGCGAGATATCCCAGCTTTCGGCGATGGCGGGAGTCGGCTTGAGCGTGAGTGGGTCGAAACTCACCAGCGGCTCAAAGATGGCGTGGATGACTTTGGCCTCGCCGATGCCGGTGACGACTTGCGGGTCGAGATCGGTGGGCTCGGAGCCGACGCTGAAATGAAGGACGCCGGTGCGGTTGCCGAGCGCGACGGAGGACTCGCGTTTGGCGCAGCCAGCGAGGAGCAGCGCGACGAGACAGTAGAGAAAAATTTGGAGGCGTTTCATTGGTTGGATTGCGGCGTCCAGCCGTCGCGCAAGGCTATGGCTGGCAAGAAAGCCGCTCTTACAGTTTCTGAATCAGTGCGACAGCGTGGGCGGCGATGGCGAGGCCGCGACCGATGTCGTCGCTGCCTTCGTTGGTAGTGGCCTTGAGGCCGATGGCGTCGACGGGCAGACCGGTAGAGCGGGCGAGGGCGGATTTCATCTCGGCGAGACGCGGGGAAATTTTCGGCTGCTCGGCGACGAGCGTCGCGTCGACGTTGACCGGCGACCAGCCGCGCTCGCGGAGAGCGGCGATGACTTTTTGCAGGAGCAACTGCGAGTCGGCGTTTTTCCAGGTGGCGTCGGTGTTGGGAAAAAAGTGGCCGATGTCGGGCAGGCCGGCGGCGCCGAGGAGGGCGTCGCAGATGGCGTGCGTGAGCGCGTCGGCGTCGGAGTGGCCGTCGAGACCGAAGGGACTGTCGAACTTCACGCCGCCGAGCACAAGCGGGCGGCCCGCGATGGTGCGGTGGATGTCGTAGCCGTGGCCGATGCGGATGGGAGACATGAGGCGAGAGGCGTCAGGCGAGAGGTAGATCGCTGGAGAGGAGAAATTCCAAGTAGGCGAGGTCGGCGGGCGTGGTGAGTTTGGGATTGGGCCGGTTGTTCTCGAGGAGCGCGACGGGGTGGTGGAGCAGTTCGACGGCGGAGGCGTCGTCGGTGATGCGCAGGCCGCGCGCCGCGACGCGGGCGTAGGCGCGGCAGATGAGGGCGCGGGAAAAAACCTGCGGCGTCTCCATTGCCCAGAGATTCGCGCGCTCGACGCTGCGGAGGCGGCCTTCGCCGCGGTGTTCTTTGATGGTGTCGGTGACGCGGTGCGCGAGCACGACGGCGTTTTCGCGGCGGACAATCTTGTGGAGGGCGGCGAGTTGCTCGGGGCGGACAAGCGGGCGGGCGCAATCGTGGATGAAAACGTATTTCACATCGTCGGGCAGCTCGGCAAGCGCGGCGGCGACGGAGTCCTGGCGCTCTTTGCCGCCGGGGACGAAGACGGTGGGCGTCGGCGCGTAGGCGGAGAGTTCGACGAGCTGGCGCTGGTCGCGGTAGGTGACGACGAAAAAATCAGCGACCCCGCTGCGGTAGAACGCACTGGCCGAATGCGCGAACACGGGCTTGCCGGCGAGCGGCGCGAGGATTTTGTCGGCGACAGCGTCCTGCATGCGCGAGCTGCGGCCGGCGGCGAGAAGAATGGCGGCGGTGCGGGACATCGAAGAAGTTGAGAGTTGAAAGCTGAGGGTTGAGAGACCGGAAACGAAACTCAGGCGGAGGCGAGGTCGGCGAGGATGTCGCGGGCGGCGGCGGCGGGATCGGCGGCTTGGAGGATGGGGCGGCCGACGACGATGAAACTGGAACCGGCGCGCGCGGCGGCGGCGGGGGACATGACGCGCTTTTGGTCGTCGCTTGGAGCGGTTTCGCTGAACGGGCGGATGCCGGGCGTGACGAGCTGCAGATCGGCGGGGAGTGAGCGTCGGAGCAGAGCAACTTCGAGCGGCGAGCAGACGAGGCCGCGCAGGCCGGAGTCGGCGGCGAGTTGGCCGAGGCGGGCGACTTGGTCCTCGGCGGCGGAGTTGACGCCGATTTCGTGGAGCCCGGCGGTGTCCATTGAGGTGAGGACGGTGACGCCGAGGAGGAGAAGTTGCGGATTGGTTTTCTGCTGGGCGGCGAGAGCGGCGCGCATCATCTCGGCCCCGCCGGCGGTGTGCAGCGTGAGCATGCGGATCGGCAGCGGGCCGAGCGAATCGACGGCCTTGCCGACAGTGTTGGGGATATCGTGGAGCTTGAGGTCGAGGAAAACGTGGAAGCCCATGCTCGCGACTTCGCGGACGTAGTTGGGGCCGTAGGTCGTGAACATTTGCAGTCCGATTTTCACCCAGCGGAGCTGGCTGCGCAACTGGCGGAGGATCGGGGCGGCGGCTTCGCGGGTCGGGACGTCGAGAGCCAAAATGAGATCGCAGGGCATTTGGAGAAACCACTAATGGACACTAATGGTCACTAATCAAAGAGAGAAATGCACCTCGGGTTTGGGCTAGGATTAGCGACCATTAGTGTCCATTAGTGGTTAATTGTTCATGGATGTCTCCGTTTTCAGTCCCGCCAAGATCAACCTCTTCCTCGCCGTTACGGGCCGGCGGGCGGACGGGTTTCACGATTTGGTGTCGGTGGCCGCGCCGCTGGACTTCGGGGATGAGCTTAGAGTGGGGAACGAGGAACTGGGAGCCGGGAGCCAAACTCCGGATGGAGGTAAAATCACTTTGGAGTGTGACGACGCGGCGGTGCCGGTGGACGGGAGCAATCTGATTTTGAAAGCGGCGGCGGCGTTCGCGGCGGCGACGGACTGGAAGGGCGGGGCGAGTTTCCGGCTGACGAAGCGCACTCCGCTGGGCGCGGGGCTGGGCGGCGGGAGCAGCAATGCGGTGGCGGCGTTGCGCGCTCTCAATCAGCTCGCGGGTGGATTGCTGGACGAGCGGCGCTTGACGGAAGTCGCGGCGACGCTCGGCTCGGATTGCGCGCTGTTCGTGAAGAACGCGCCGGTGGTGATGCGCGGGCGCGGCGAGCGCGTGGAGCAATTGGCGGATGCGGCGGCGGTCCGGCTGCGCGGGCGACGGGTGCTCGTGTTCAAGCCCAGTTTTGGCATCAGCACGCCGTGGGCGTATAGGCGGATGGTGGCACGCGGGAGTGATTATGTTTCGACTGCCGAGGCGGAGGCGCGGCTCGCGGCGTGGATGAACGGTGCCGCGGCCGCGGAAGAACTTTGTTTCAACAACCTGGAGCCGGCGGCGTTCGGGAAATTCATCGCGCTGCCGGTGTTGCTGGAAAAATTGCGGCGGCAGTTTGGCGTGACGGCGCGCATGAGCGGCAGCGGCAGCGCGTGCTATGCGCTGCTGCGTGAAGATTTCGCGACGGTCCCGGTCGTGGCGTGCATCCGCGAGAGCTGGGGACCGGCGGCGTTCGTGCAGGAGGCGCGGATCGCCTAGTTACGCATTGACCGCGCCGGGTCTGGCTAGGTTAATCCGGGCTGCCGCTGCGGCGGCCCAAGCTCCCATGGATCCACGCGCGCACAGCGAAATTGTCATCCAGGGCATCCCTGCGTCCGCGGGCATCGCGCACGGGCAGGTGTTTCTCTATTTGCAGAGCGAGCTGGAGATTCCGCGTTACACCGTCGATCCCGAGCGGCGGGCGGCGGAGATCGCGCGCTTCGAGCAGGCTCTGCTCGTGACGCGTCACCAGATCAAGCAGGTGCAGGAGCAGGTGCGGAAGAATACGAGCGAGGAGGAGGCGCTGATCTTCGACGCGCACCAGATGGTGCTCGAGGACCAGGCGCTGATCGGGGAGACCATCCGCGATTTCCAGGAGAGCGGGCTGAACATCGAAACGTGTTTCAACGCCGTCGCCCAACGCTATGTGCAGGCGTTTGCCGAGATCGACGACGAGTATTTGCGCGAGCGTGCGGCCGACATCAAGGACGTGACGAAGCGCGTGCTGCATGTGCTGCTCGGGCAGGCGGCCACGAGTCTGAACGCACTGGTCGAGCAGCGGGTCATTGTGGCGCCGGACATTTCCCCATCGGAGGCGGCGGGCATCGACCGCAGTTCGGCGCTGGGTATCGTGACCGATGCGGGCAGCCGGACGAGTCACGCGGTGATTGTGGCGCGCTCGATGAAGATTCCGGCGGTCGTTGGCGTGCGCGACCTGACGACGCGGGTGCAGGACGGGGACCGGATCATCGTCGACGGCTACGCGGGCGTGGTGATCGTCAATCCCGGCGAGGCGACGCTGTTCCGTTACGGAAGCATCCAGTCGGAGAAGAAGACTTTTGAGTCGCAGTTGATGGCGGTGAACGAACTGCCGGCCGAGACGCTCGACGGGGTGGCGGTGAAACTGCGCGCGAACATCGAGCGGCCCGACGAGGTCGCGTTGGTGCAGCAATACCGCGCGGCGGGCGTGGGGCTTTACCGCACGGAGTTTCTTTTCCTCAACTCGCACTCCATCCCGACGGAGGAGCAGCAGTATGCCGCCTACCGGGCAATCGTCGAGGGGCTCGCGCCCGAAACGGTGACGATCCGCACGCTGGACTTGGGCGGCGACAAGCCGATGCCGGGCAATCCGCAACTGATCGGGCCGGAGGCGAATCCGTTCCTCGGTTTCCGCGCGATCCGGATGTGTCTCGAGCATCCGGAAATGTTCAAGGACCAGTTGCGGGCCGTCCTGCGTGCGAGTGCGCACGGCCGGGTGGACCTGATGTATCCGATGATCAGCGGGGCGGAGGAACTCGCGCGGGCGAACGCCTTGCTCGCCGAGGCGAAAGCCGAAGTGCGGGCGCGCGGCCAGGCGTTCGATGCGACGCTGCGCGTCGGCACGATGATCGAGATCCCGAGCGCGGCGCTGACCGCCGACGTGCTGGCGGCGCAATGCGATTTCTTCAGCATCGGCACGAACGATCTCATCCAGTATTTGCTGGCGATCGACCGCGGCAACAACCGCATCGCGCATCTCTATGATCCCGCGCACCCGGCGGTGATCCGGGTGATCAAGGGCGTGGTGGACGAGGCGCACCGGCGGGGCATCAAAGTCAGCGTCTGCGGCGAAATGGCGGGCGACCCGGTGTTCGCACCGCTGTTGCTGGGGCTGGGGATTGACGAATTGAGCATGACGCCGACGCTGCTGCCCGCGGTGAAATACATCGTGCGCAACATGCGCCTGAGCGACGCGCAGGCGCTGGCCAAGGAAGCCCTGGCACTCACCGATCCGAAAAAGACCTACGCGCTCGTCGAGGCGTTCTACAAGGAACGCGTCCGGCAGGCGGAATGACCGGCGTGCAGTTTCCCTACGGCGCCAGCAGGGTGGCCTTGGTGATCACGTCGATCTCGATCTCGATTTCGTCGGCGATGAAAGTTTCGTCGACGCTGTGCTCCCAAGTCATGCCGTAATCGCGGCGATTGAGTGTGCAGCGGAGACTGAACCCGGCGGTGACGGTCTTGCCCTTCTTCCCTTCACCGAATTTGCGGCCGGTCGTCGTGAAAGGCAGCGCCACCTCTTGGCTCACGCCGTGCATGGCGAGCGTGCCGTGCATCACATAGTGCCCGTCTTTTCCATCGAGGCGGCTGCTCTGAAAGGTCAGCGTCGGGATTTTCTCGACATCAAAAAAATCAGCCGAGCGCAGGTGCTCGTTGCGGGCGGCGATGCCGGTGTCGACGCTCGCGGTCTTGATCGTCGCGCCGATGGTGGAACCGGCGAGGTCGGCCTCGTCGAATTTCAGCGTGATGGCGAAGTCCGTGAATTTGCCGCGCACCTTCGACAGTCCGCCGAGGATCGGCACCGCGAAGCCAATCGTGGAGTGGTTCTGGTCGATCTTGTATTCGAGCGCCGGGGCGGCGGCGAGGAAGGTGAGGGCGAGCGCGGCGGCGAGCGTAGGCCGGAGATATTTCATCACGCGAAGTTGGCCGGACCGTTGACCAACGCACGGCGAAAGCGACCAACCCCAAGCCAGCCGGGACGAGCCGTCTGTTTGTCCGGTTGTGAAGTGAAGGGCCGAGCTCCGGCGAGGCCGGGGACTGGTTTTCTCATGAGGCCGCCCCCGAGGCGTTGACAGCTCCGGGCAAATTCCGCTCCATTTCGCGGGCCGCCTCCTTCATGCCAACCATCGCATGCTTCAACGGGATCACGATCAAAGTGAACTTCCGCGATCATCCGCCGCCCCACTGCCATGTATTTTCCGCCGGCCACAAAGCCGTGCTGGACATCAGGACGCTGCAGCTCACCCACGGCTCGTTGCCCTCATCCCGGCAGAGCGCCCTGCTCCGTTGGGCGGAGAGGCATCAGGCCGAGCTCCTGTCGGCATGGAATGATTGCCAAGCCCGCCGTCAGCCCGCAACCATACCTCACCCGTGATCGACCCCCTGATATCCGTCACCTCTGTCAAGGCGCTGCCCGGCTTCAAGCTGCGCCTCCGGTTTTCCGACGGGGCGGAGGGCGTCTTTGATTGCAGCGGGGAACTGTGGGGCGAGGTTTTCGAGCCGCTGAAGGACGAGAAATTTTTCGCCAAGGTGTATCTCGATCACGGCGCGCCGACCTGGCCCAACGGCGCAGACCTTGATCCCGGGGTGCTGCGGCAGGACATCGCGCCCAAGCCGGGCAAGGGCAAGCCGGCCGCGCTCAAAGTGAAAGCCAAACTCAAACCTCGCGCCAAGGCTGTCGCGGAGGACCAAGCGTCTTACAGCGCTCCCCCCCCCCCCGACGCGATCTGACAAACGCGACGAAGGCGCTGCGCC
>JANXWT010000320.1 GCA_025351035.1 Opitutia bacterium
CCTGCACGCAGGAGCACCAACGCCGCGCCGCGCCGGTGCTGCGTGACCTGAGCCTTGGCGGACGAAGACTATTTGTCGAACTCGCCGACGTGACGGGCGACGCCTTCGAGTTGAAAAAGGAAGGTCTGCTCAACCTCTGCAAGACGCAGAAAGGACTCGACCACGAAGCGCAAGATCTCGCCGCACTGGCCAACGAACTCGGAGTCGAGGCGCAGGTGCTCAACGCGCAACAAACCGCGGCGCTCGAACCCGGTGTGCGCATGGATATCGCGGGCTCAGTCTATTTCCCGATCGACGCACACCTCACACCGCGCAAGTTCATGCCGGCGTTGACCAATCTGCTCAAGGAAATGGGCGTTACTTTTAAGTGGAATACCAGCGTCTACGGCTGGCAGAGCGAGGGCGGGCGGGTGGCGGCGGTGTCGACCACGGCGGGCGAGATCAGCGCCGACGAATTCGTGCTGGCTGGTGGTTCGTGGTCACCGGCAATGGTGGCGGGTCTCGACATTCGTCTGCCAATGCAGCCGGGTAAGGGCTACAGTCTTACGATCGCGCAGCCGCGCTTCAAGCTGACCAAGTCCGTCATTTTCACCGAGCGGCGCGTGGCGGTCACACCGATGGGCGAGCAGTTGCGCTTTGGTGGCACCATGGAAATCAGCGGCCACAGCGACAATGTCCGGCCCGAACGGATCGAGCAGATCATCGAGTCCGCGCAACTCTACTTTCCCGATTTCACCGCGCAGGATTTCGCGGGCATCAAGCCCTGGTTCGGATACCGGCCCGTGTCGCCCGACGGTCTGCCCTACATCGGTCGCTTTGGTCGCCATGCCAACCTCACCGCGGCGTGCGGCCATGCGATGCTAGGGGTGACGATGGCACCGATCACCGGCCTGCTCGTGACCGAAATTCTCACCGGCCGGAAACCCTCCGTCGACCTGACGATGCTGAAACCAGACCGGTATGCCTGATCGTATTCCGTTAAGCACAATTATCTCCATGAACTGGAAAGGCGTCATCCCTGCCATCACGACGAATTTGAAGGCCGACATGTCGGTTGATCACGAAGCACTCGCCGCGCACTGCCAGTGGATGATCGACTCCGGTTGCAACGGAATCGTGCTCTGCGGTTCACTCGGTGAGGCCGCGACTCTCAGCTTCGAGGAAAAAATCGCCATCACGCGCACCTGTGTGCAAGCTCTCGCGGGGAAATCTCCGACCGTGCTCGGCATTGCCTCGCTCAGCACGGTGGAGGCAGTGGCGATGGCCAAGGCCGCGGCAAAAGTCGGCGCGAAAGGACTGATGGTGTTGCCACCTTACGTCTACACCTCCGACTGGCGCGAAATGAAGGCCCATGTCAGCGCCGTAATCGGCGCGACCAAGCTCTCGTGTCTCCTCTATAACAACCCGGTGGCCTACAAGACGGATTTCCTGCCGCCGCAGATCGCCGAGCTGGCCACCGAGCACGAGAATCTGCACGCGGTGAAGGAGTCCAGCGGCGACGTTCGCCGCATCACGGCCATTCGCGAAGTCTGCGGTCGGCGCCTCGACATCCTCGTTGGCATGGACGACGCCATCGTCGAAGGGGTCTATGCGGGCGCAGTCGGTTGGATCGCCGGCTTGGTGAATGCGTTTCCCGAGGAATCCGTCGCGCTTTTCGACTTTGCCGCCCGTGGAGACAAGGCGCGCGCCCACGCGCTCTACACCTGGTTTCTGCCGATGCTGCGACTCGATACGGTGCCGAAATTCGTGCAGCACATCAAATGGATTCAGGCGGAAGTCGGCCGGGGCACGCCGTTCGTGCGCCCGCCGCGACTCGAACTCGCCGGAGTGGACTATGAATTGGCTCGCAGCACGCTCGCACTGGCACTGAAACACCGGCCGAAAAGCTGAGATTAGTGCAACGAGACTACGCTCCAGTATTTCTTCCCCATGAAACTTGATGGTGTCTCATTCGTTGGTTTTGGCTCCGGTTCGCCCAATGGTGCGGCTTTTCGTGCTTTCGATCCCACGCTGAACGCGACTGTCGAGCCGGTGTTCATTTCCGCCACGTTGGTTGACGTCGACCGTGCCGCGCAACTGGCGGCCGCGGCTGCGCCCGTGTGGGCTGCGCTCTCCGGTGCCGAGCGCAATCGCTTTTTGCGGCTGGTCGCGGACAAGCTCGTGCAACATACCGCTGTGCTGGCGGCCCGTGCCACGCAGGAGACGGCGATTCCTCTCGCGCGGTGCGAGAGCGAGATCGGCCGCACGGCCGGGCCATTGCGCCTCTATGGCGAGGCCGCCGAACGCGGCGACTGGCTCGATGCGCGCATCGAAACGGCGATTCCCGATCGCAAACCGCTGCCCAAACCCGATCACCGCTCGCTGATGCGCCCGCTTGGTCCGGTGGTGGTTTTCGGCGCGAGCAATTTCCCTTTTGCCTATTCGGTGGCGGGTGGCGATACGGCGTCGGCCTTTGCGGCCGGTTGCCCGGTGATTGTGAAGGCACATCCGGCTCATCCCGGCACGAGCGAGCTCGTTGGAGTGCTGATCCTCCAGGCAGTCAAAGAGTGCGGTTTGCCCGAGGGCTCATTCTCGCTGCTCTTCGATGCCAGCATCGAGATAGGGCAGGCGTTATTGAAGCATCCGCTGGTCAAGGCGGTGGGCTTCACTGGCTCATTGCACGGTGGGCGCGCCTTGGCCGACGCCGCGGCTGCGCGCCCCGAGCCGATTCCCGTCTACGCCGAGATGGGCAGCGTGAATCCAGTTTTCATTCTACCCGGCGCGCTCGCCGAACGGGCGGCGGTGATTGGCGACGGCCTGCATGCGGCGGCCATGCTCGGGGTCGGCCAATTCTGCACTAATCCTGGATTGATTGTTCTCCAGCGTTCGGTGCCGGCGGAGGATTTTGTGCGCGCGCTCACGGGCAAGCTGACCGCCACGGCCGAAGGCACAATGTTGACTCCCGGTATTCGGAAGAATTTTGCCGCCGGCACGGCTGCCCGGACCCAGCAGCCGGGCGTGAAGGTCATCGCACAGGGTTCAATGGCCGCCGCGTGTGGTGCCGCGCCAGTTTGGTTCGAGACGGACGCCGTGAATTTCCAACGCAACCACACGTTGTCCGAGGAGATTTTTGGCCCGAGTTCCCTCGTTGTCTGGTGCAAGGATGCCGTTGAGATGCGCGATGTCGCCCGCCACCTCGAGGGCAGCCTGACCGCCACGCTGCAAGCTGGAAAGGACGAGACGGCGCAGCAAGGGGGCCTCGTGGCAATCCTTGCGGCGAAAGCGGGACGACTGGTGTTTAACGGCTTCCCGACGGGCGTCGACGTTAGCCACGCGATGGTGCATGGCGGACCGTATCCTTCGACAAGCGACGGCGGCCGCAGCACGTCGGTCGGCACGCGTGCGCTCAACCGCTGGGGCCGGCTCGTGTGCTACCAGAATTTCTCCGAGGAACTGCTGCCGCCCGAACTGCAAAACGCCAATCCGTGCGGCCTGCGCCGACTCGTGAACGGGCAGTGGACGATTGCGGCGATGTAATTTTGGGAAGACTCCGCCGCGAATGCGCCCCCCCCGTTTCGTTCCCACGAGCATGCAGGAGAACCTGTAGCCCCCAGAAGCCTTGAAAGGGGCGCTTCTAATTACCACTTTAGCAGAGAAAGAGATTGTCTGATAGTTACTATTCACTTGCATTTCACCCAACACGACTACCCGCATGAAATACAAACATCTCGTTCCGACGCTTTCTCTGGCTCTGCTCAGCTTTCTCGCGTCGCCACTAACTACTCTTGGTCAATCCGGCAACGGTCCGCTTCTGAAGGGGCAGAGCAGAGGCGATGTTATCCCGGGTCGGTTCATCGTTGTGCTGAAAGCTGGAGCCAATTCTAGCGTCGTTGCCGCCAGACATGGGCTGGCACCGGATGTGGTGTATGCGGCGGCACTAAACGGCTTTGCCGGGGCTTTTCCCGCAGAGCGCGTCATGAAACTGTTGCAGGATTCCCAAGTTAACTGGGTTGAGGAGGATCAGGTGGTGACAATCGGGGCTCAAACCCTCCCTGCTGGCATCAACCGGATCGATGCCGAGCTGAATGCCACGGTCATTGCCGCCAGAACCGCGGTGAGCGGGGTCAATGTGGATATTGCCATCATCGACACAGGCATCGATTTGACGCATCCGGAACTCAATGTTATCAACAACGTCAGCTTCGTGAAAGGAACAAGGACCGGCAACGATGACAACGGGCACGGATCGCACTGTGCTGGGATTGCCGCCGCGCGCGATAACACCGCCGGGGTGGTCGGGGTTGCACCAGGCGCGAGACTTTGGGCGGTCAAGGTGCTGGATCGGAACGGCAGCGGTGCCATGTCTGACGTGATCAAGGGTGTGGACTATGTGACTGCCAATGCCGCCTCAATCGAAGCGGCGAACATGAGCTTGGGCGGCGGTAATTCCGATGCGCTCAATCTGGCGATTGCCAATTCGGTGGCCAAGGGCGTGGTTTACGCCGTCGCGGCCGGCAATAGCGCCGTGGACGCCGCCACCAGCAGTCCGGCCAACAGTCCGGTCGTGTTGTGCGTGAGTGCGATGGTAGATACCGATGGCATCCCTGGCAAACTCGGTCCGGGCACTTCATATGGAGCAGATGATACTTTCGCGTCCTTCAGCAATTTTGGTTCAGTCGTGAACATCGCCGCCCCCGGAGTGAACGTCTATTCCACTTACAAGGGCGGAGCCTATGCGACCATGAGTGGCACCAGCATGGCCTCGCCGCATGTGACGGGCGCGGTCGCGCTTTATCTCGCGACGCACGCCAAGCCGACCAATGCGACAGGTGTCGCTGCAGTCAGGCAGGCGATCATTAACGCAGCTCTGCCCCAAGGTGGCACGAGCGGATTCACCGGCGATCCCGACACCACGAAAGAACCGCTGCTCTACGTGAAGAACCTCTGAAGTGTGATCGATCCCCCGCCGTTTCTGAGTTCGTGACCTCAAGGTAAGGTTCTAATACGCTACAGGGGCAGAGGAGGCGGACCCGACGCAGGG
>JANXWT010000331.1 GCA_025351035.1 Opitutia bacterium
CGAAGGTGGTCAAGGCTGTGGACGAGGCGGACGGCAGACTAAATGCGCCGGACGGGAAAGGCAGGGTGGGGTTGAGCGCCTGCCACGCCGCCGCCCAGGTGATCTCAAAATTCAGCGGGGAGGCGTTGGAGCTGAGGAACGGCGGAATGGCGGAATAGCTCCGGTCCTTATTCATGATGCTGCCACGGTTGTAGTAATTGAAACCGACCGTGATCTGGGTTTTGTCGTTGCTGGCGCCGCTAACAAGGCTGACCGTGGTCTCAGAAGCGTCCTTGTCCGTGGTGTTGCCGTAACTGACCATGATATCCGTGCCGGAGTAATTCTTCCGAAGGATGATGTTCACGACACCGGCCACGGCGTCGGCACCATAAGTGGAGGAGGCTCCGTCCTTCAACACCTCAACCCGCTCAATCGCGGCGACAGGGATGGCGTTGAGGTCAACGAACGGAGACGCGCCGGCGGCACCAGCACCGATCGGGAACTGGGCGACACGGCGGCCGTTGATCAGCACCAAGGTGGCCTCAGGGCCCATGCCGCGGAGCGACACAGAGGTGCCGCCAAGTGGACCCGAGGTGCCGGTGGCGTTATTGGAGATCGGGACAGAGCCGCCGTTGGAATAGGCGATTTTCTGGAGTAGTTCGGCCGTATTCTTGTAGCCGATGCGATCGATCTCCCCGCGGTTGATGGAAACAACCGGAAAAGTGGTGGCCTCGGCTGAGGTTTCTGTCACTGGAATGTGAGATCCGGTGACGAAGTATTTTTCCAGTTTGATGGTCTTATCGTCACTGACGGGAGTAGCAGCGGCTTGCTGGCCGAAGCCAGTCACTGCGATTGCGGTCAAGCCGGTGCCGAGCACAAGCAAAGCCCGCAAGTTCTGAAAGGAACTCTTGTTCATTTTGGTATGGGTTTGGGAGGTTAGAAAGCACCGGGATGTGAATCCGGCGTCTCAGGGTCTGACTCAGGCAAACCGCAGCCGCAGCAAAGCACAACCCAATATTTCGGCTTTTCGACTTTCGAATTGAGCCGTTCCACCGAAAATTTAAGCACGCTGGGAGGACGCCATCTGCCAGAATTGCGGCGCTGAGGCCGGAGCAACCACCCCCGGACAGCGCACTCCCAACCCCATGCACCTGAGTTGACTTGGCCTCGACGACGCGGCCACAGTGCGGGTCGACATGTCCGCCCTGGCCGCCCTCCTCAATTCGCTCATCGACTACGCCGGTCTCTTTCCTCCGGCGAAGCTACCGATGGCCGACGCCGTGCGCCACCACGCCGCCTATCTCCGCAGTCCGCACGCGGCCAAACTCGGTCGCTTCATTCTTCCCTCAGCCCGGCTCGCGGAATTCGAAACCGCCTACACCCAACTCACGGCCGACGAAAAAAACGGCTGGCGCCTCAGTCTGCTCGTTTTGCCGGGCGACTGGCCCGGACAAACACCGGGCGGACAGCTCAGCCGCAGCGAAGGCTGCGTGACTGATCCCGGGCTGGCAGCAGCCAGCAACGGGAAGTCCGCAACGGTGCCCGCACTAGCGCCGGACGCGGCCGCACTGCTCGCCTTCAACCAGCGCCACCCCGGCGCGCGCATCGATGCCGTCGAAGCCAAAGTCAACTCCGCCGCCGAGGTCGCCGCGCTCTCCGCCGCGTTTCCCGCCGCGCTCGCGGTATGGATCGAAATCCCGAGCAACGCCGACCCCGCTCCGCTGCTCGCTGCCATCAAGTCGGCTGGACGCAGGGCAAAAATCCGCACCGGCGGCGTGACGGCCGATGCCTTCCCGCCCGCCGCCGATGTCGCGCGCTTTCTCGCCGCCTGCCACACCGTCGGCGTCGTGGGCAAGGCGACCGCCGGCCTTCACCATCCGCTGCGCGCCGACTACCGGTTCACCTACGAACCCGGCAGTGCGAGCGGCCCGATGTTCGGTTTCCTCAACGTCTTTCTCGCCGCGACGTTCATTCATTCCGGCGGGTCCGCCGCTGATGCCACCACGCTGCTTGCCGACGGCGACCCCGCGAATTTCTCCTGTGTGCCCGACGCGCTCGGCTGGCGCGGCCACCGTTTCAGCGCCGCGCAACTCTCCGCCGCGCGCCACGCGCTCTGCCGCTCCTTCGGTTCTTGCTCCTTTACCGAACCCATCGAAGGGTTGGAGGAACTCCGCTGGCTATGACGCTCAACCAAACCCACGATCCCGCCCGCCGCAGCTGGGTGACCGACGCCAACGACGAGGCAACGGATTTCCCGCTGCAAAACCTGCCTTACGGCGTCTTCCGCTCCGGCCCCGTCGCCACGCCGCGCCTCGGCGTCGCCATCGGCCAAAGCATCTTCGATCTTGCCGCTGCCGCGCAGTTTGGGCTGCTGCCCGAGAGCACCACCGACGCGTGCCGCCAGACCTCGCTCAACGATCTCATGGCGCTCGGTGCGCCCGGTTGGTCCGCGCTGCGCTCGCGCCTGAGTGAGCTCCTCGGCGCCGACACTTGCCCCGTCGGCCCGCTCCGTCTGCGCGCCGAGTCCTGCCTCACGCCGATGGCCGGCGCCACGATGTTTCTGCCCGCGCACATTGGCGACTACACGGATTTCTACGCCTCGATTTTCCACGCCACGAACGTCGGCACGATGCTCCGGCCCGACAATCCGCTCCTGCCAAATTACAAGTGGGTGCCCATCGGCTACCACGGCCGCAGTTCCTCCATCGTCGTCAGCGGCACCCCCGTGCGTCGACCCTGCGGCCAGTTGAAACCCGCCGACGCGCCTGCGCCCGTCTTCGGCCCGTGCAAGAACCTTGACTACGAACTGGAGCTCGCCGCGTTCGTCGGGCCCGGCAATCCGCTCGGCACCTCCGTGCCCATCGCGCAGGCGGCTCAGCAGCTCTTCGGGGTCGTGCTGCTCAACGATTGGTCGGCGCGCGATATGCAGACGTGGGAATACCAGCCGCTCGGGCCGTTCCTCGCAAAAAATTTCGCCAGCACCATTTCGCCGTGGGTCGTCACGATGGAGGCGCTCGCGCCGTTCCGCGCCCCGG
This sequence comes from Opitutia bacterium, assembly GCA_025351035.1. Taxonomy (GTDB): domain Bacteria; phylum Verrucomicrobiota; class Verrucomicrobiia; order Opitutales; family Opitutaceae; genus JACQFT01. The sequence continues at coordinate 3,015 of JANXWT010000331.1, forward strand.
CTTTCGTGCGCCCCGCCGGCGATCCCGCGCCGCTTCCCTACCTCGCTGACGCCGCGGACCAACTATCCGGCGGCCTCGACCTCACGCTCGAAGTCTGGATCGCCACCGCGCAGATGCGCGCGGCCGGTGCGGCGGCCGTGCGCCTCACCAGCGGCAATTTCCAAACGATGTATTGGACGCTCACCCAGCTCCTCGCGCACCACACCAGCAACGGCTGCAATCTCCGACCCGGCGATCTCCTCGGCAGCGGCACCGTCTCGGGCCCGGCCAAGGACGCGCGCGGCTGCCTCCTCGAACTCACGTGGCGCGGCGCCGAGCCGTTGAAATTGCCCAACGGCGAAGAACGCAAATTCCTCGCCGACGGCGATGAGGTCATCCTGCACGGCTACGCCGAGCGCGCCGGTGCGCGCCGCATCGGCCTCGGCGAATGCCGCGGTCTCGTGCTTCCGACCGCCGACTGAGGGCGCGCATTCGACTGGGATTGCGCACCCCTCGACCCAACTGTGCCGCGTTCCGTCGAATCACCCTCGCCGGCGACTCCGACAGAAAACATCGTCCACGACTACCCAGCCCAACGCCACCATGATCAAACGCCTGCTCGCCCATCTCCTCGCACTCACGTTCATCGGCTTCGCCCACGCCACCACCGACCACGCTGCGCTCAAGAAAGAAGTCGCCTCCATGGAGGACCAATTCTGTGCCATGGCGAAAGAGCAAGGGCTCCTCGCCGCCTTCCAGCATTACGCGGCTCCCGATGTGGCCTTCATCGACACCGATCCGCGCAAGTGGCGCGGGCCCGCCGCCGTGCTTGAGCGCATGGGCGCAGACCGCCCGGGCGTCTCCCTCACTTGGTCGGCAATGTTCACCGACGTCTCCACCGACGGCACCCTCGGCTACAATTACGGCCGTTTTGAATTCCGCGGTCCCAGGGCCGAGGGCAAAGAGGTCGTCCGCGGCGGTTTCTTTCTCTCCATTTGGAAACGCCAGCCCGACGGTTCGTGGAAATACGTCATGGATACCGGCGCACCAGACCGTCCGCCGCCACCCAACACGCCGCCGGCCGCACCGGCCGCCAGCCCCGCGCCGCCACCGGCTGCGCCTTCGCCGTCGAAAAACTGATGGCCCGTCCATGATGTATCACCGGCTGCTCCTGCTGTTTGCCCTCTGCGCTGGCATTCTGGGCGCGGCTGATCGCGCCACCACTCGCCAGGAAATCATTCAGGTCGAACGCGCCTTCAACCAATACTGCATCGATCACGGCCGCGCCGCCGGCTGGATGGAATTCATCGCCGACCACGCCTACCTGATGAACCGCAAAACCGTCGGCCGCGAGGAAGCCCGCGCGAGTTTCGTCGGCGAGGCCGACGACGGTTCGCTCACGTGGACGCCGAGCTACGCCGACGTTTCCGTCTCCGGCGATCTCGGCTATTCGTGGGGCATCTGGGTGTCGAAGGGCAACGGCCCCGACGGCAACCCCGCCGAGCGCCGCGGAATTTACCTGACCATCTGGCGCAGGCAATCCGACGGTCACTGGAAATTTGTCTTCGACGGCGGCCGGCCGCTCGCCGATGACGTCATCGCGAGCATCCATCAGTCGCTCAAAGATCATCCGGCGGCCGATTACGCTCTCCCCGTCGCCACGCCGACCGACGCCGCGACGCTTCGGAAGCAGCTGACCGAATTCGACCTCGCGTTTTCCAACGAAGCGGTGACGCAGGGCCAGCGCGGAGCTTTTCTCTCCCGTCTGGCCGACGAGGTTCTGCTGCTCGATCGCGGTGTCCGCACGCGCGCCGCCGCCGCCGGCTACATGGAGAAGGAAGGCGACTCCAAGGCGACCTCGTGGGCTCCGTTTCTCGTTGATGTCTCCGCGGCGGGCGACCTCGCCTACGTCTGCGGGGAGTGGGTGTTCAAAGGTCCGGGCGCTGACGGCAAACCGGCCGAAGCGACGGGCGTCTATTCCGCCATCTGGAAACGTCAGGCCGACGGCACTTGGAAATTGGTTTTCGACAACGGCCGTGCTTTCCCGCGCGACGTCATCGACCGCATCAAGCAGCGCCTCACGCTCACTCTTTGAGCCGCAGCACCAGCCGGTAGCCCATGAAGTCGGTCGGTCGCGTGTCGGCACTCGACTCGATGCGCGACGCCGACCGGCAATACACGACACTGACCCGCCAGTGTCCGCCGCGCAGCACCGGTTCGCGGCGGCTGCGCTGGCCGTAGGTCCACTCTGCCACGTTGCCGTGCATGTCGAACAAGCCCCAAGCGTTTGCCTTCAATTTCGCCACCGGCGCCGGCGCCAAAAGTCCGCCACTGCGGGCGTAGTGTCCGAGGGAATTCAACGCCGGATCGTCGCGCTCATTCGTGACGTTTTGGCCATTGTTAAACGCCGTCTCAGTCCCGGCCCGGCACGCATACTCCCACTCCACCTCGGTCGGCAGATCCGCCGTGTAAGGCAGACCCTGCTGGCGCAGCACCTCGTTGATTTTTTCCAGCACCCCGCCCGGGCCCACCAGATCGCGCCACGCGACCTGCTCCACCGGCCGGGAGTCATCGCCCAAAGCGCGACTGTTGCTGGGATTCTTGCCGGTGAGCTTGTGGTGCTGTTTCTGTGTCGTCTCGGTTTCGGCCATGTAGAAACCCGTGGTGGCCTCCGCCTTGGTCCACGCTGAATCCGACCGTTGCCGCCCGCGCTCTTCCGGCAGCGAGCCATAATGAAAATTTCCCGGCACCACAAAACGGAACTTCAGGCTGATCTCCGGCCCGAGGTTGATTGCGATCTCCGCCGCCGGCGGAATTTTCTCCATCGCGAGCGCGATGGCATCGGTGGCGGAAAGAATCGCCTGCTCGGTGGCTGACTCGAGGTATTTCGGAGCGGTGGCGGTGACGCGCACCCGGCCGGACCGGAGCTCAAATATCGCCGTGCCACTCGCATCGGCGGCGACCGATCGGTCGCCAATCGTCACATTTGCTCCCGCCGGCAAACCGGTAAACCGGACCGGATGGGCGGGCACGGGCTGCAAGGTCAGGGTTTCCTCCGCGCCTGCATCGGCCGCGCCAATCTCGCCGGCCCAATCCTGAAAATTTGTTGCCGAAATGCGCACGGATTGCGCCCCCGCCGGCAGCATGATCGCGACGCGACCATCGCGGCCGGCTGCATAGGATTTGCCGCGAAAAATTACGCGCGCATCAACGGGCAAACCAACCAAAACATGTTGGCGGCTCGCAGTTCCAGTCAGGGCATTGCCTTGCGCCTGCTCGGCCGGCGCCAGCCCGGAAGCGGCCGGGCTGCCGGCTCCCGATTCCTTTTTCTCCGGAGAACTCGCGGCCACCAAGGCCGGCGATTCCCCTGTTCCCGCTTGCGGTTGCGGTGG
>JANXWT010000332.1 GCA_025351035.1 Opitutia bacterium
CCGTCGTCGAGCTCCAGGAGCAGATGCGCGCCACCAAGTCGAAGCAGATCAAGAAGAAGCTCTCCAAGCGTCTCAAGGTTATCCAGGGCTTCATCCACTCGCGTTCCCGTCCTGAGTGGATGGTGCTCGAAGTGCTGCCCGTCATCCCGCCGGACCTGCGCCCGCTCGTCCCGCTTGAGGGCGGCCGCTTCGCGACTTCCGATCTCAACGATCTCTATCGCCGCGTCATCAACCGCAATAACCGGTTGAAGAACCTGATGCAGCTGAAGACGCCCGACGTCATCATTCACAACGAAAAGCGCATGCTCCAGGAAGCCGTGGACGCGCTCTTCGACAACGGCCGCCATGGCCGTCCCGTCACGGGCGCCGGCAACCGCGCCTTGAAGTCGCTTTCGGACATGCTCAAGGGCAAACAGGGCCGCTTCCGGCAGAATTTGCTCGGCAAACGCGTGGATTACTCCGGTCGTTCGGTTATTGTCATCGGTCCGGAGTTGAAGCTCCACCAGTGCGGTCTCCCGAAGAAAATGGCGCTCGTGCTCTTCGAGCCGTTCATTATTCGCCGGCTGAAAGAACTTGGTTTCGTGCACACCGTCCGCGGTGCGCGCAAGATGATCGAGAAAAAGTCGCCCGAAGTTTGGGACATCCTCGAGGAAGTCACCAAGGGCCACCCGGTGCTGCTCAATCGCGCGCCGACGCTCCACCGTCTTTCGATCCAGGCTTTCGAACCCGTGCTCATCGAAGGCTCGTCCATCCGCATCCACCCGCTCGTCTGCACCGCCTACAACGCGGACTTCGACGGCGACCAGATGGCCGTGCACGTGCCATTGTCCCTCGAAGCCATCCTGGAGTGCAAACTCCTCATGATGTCGACAAACAACATCTTCTCGCCGTCTTCCGGCAAGCCGATCCTCACCCCGTCGCAGGACATCGTGCTCGGTGCGTATTACCTCACGATCGAGCCGCGCACAAAGCCCGCCAAGGGCGTTCGCGTGCCGCTCCTCTCTGGTCTTCAGGAAGTTCTCTACGTCAAGGCCGATGGCGCGCTGAAGATGCACGACTGGATCGAGGTTCCCAACCCGGATTTCGGCAAGGACACCGTCTACGGCAACAAGGAGCGCAAGATTCTGCGCACCACGGTCGGCCGCGTGATCTTTAACGAGATCTGGCCCGCCGCGCTCGGTTTCATCAACTTTCCGGTGCCGAAAAGCAAACTCGGCGACCTCATCCTCAATACCTACAAGCAATCCGGCAACCAGATTACCGTTGAGACGCTCGACAAGCTCAAGGAGCTTGGCTTCCAGACCGCCATGCAGGCCGGCATCTCGATCGGTATCGACGACATGATCATTCCTGAAAACAAAAAGGAAATCGTGCACGCCGCTCGCAAAAAGGTCGACGAGGTCGAGTCCCAATACAAGAAGGGCATCATCACTTCCGGCGAGCGCTACAACAAGATCATCGACATCTGGACCGGCGCCACCGACCGCATCGCCAAGGCGGTTTTTGCCAAGCTCGAAAACAACGACGGCCGCACCGAAGTAAATCCCGTCTACATCATGATGGACTCCGGTGCTCGCGGTAACAAGCAGCAGGTTCGCCAACTGTGCGGCCTCCGCGGTCTCATGGCCAAGCCCTCCGGCGAAATCATTGAGCGCCCGATTCTCTCCTCCTTCCGCGAGGGGTTGACAGTGTTGGAATACTTCATCTCGACGCATGGCGCCCGCAAGGGTCTCGCCGATACCGCGCTGAAGACCGCCGACGCCGGCTACATGACCCGCAAGCTCTGCGATGTGGCCATGGACGCCGTTGTCACTGAGGAAGATTGCACGACCCGCGACGGTATCTGGAAGAAGGCCATCTACGAAGGTGAAACGCTTCTCGTCAGCCTCGCCGAGCGCATCGTTGGTCGTTGCTCGACGGACGACATCCACGACCCGCTCGCCCCGACGAAGGTTCTCATCAAGTCTGGCGAACTCATCAGCGAAGAAATGTCCCGCCGCATTGAGGACTCCGGCATTGAGCGCGTAAAAGTCATGTCGCCGCTCACCTCGACCAGCGAGCGTGGTCTCGACGCCAAGTCATACGGCATCAATCCCGCCACGAGCAAAATGGCGAAGATCGGCGACTCCGTCGGCATTATTGCCGCGCAGTCGATCGGTGAACCCGGCACCCAGCTTACGATGCGCACGTTCCACATCGGTGGCGTCGCTTCGGCGGGTTCGAAGAACCCTGAGATCAAGGTCCGTAACTCCGGCCTCGTGAAATATCGCGGCCTCCGCCTCGTGCAGACGGGTGACGGGCACAACATCGTTCTCAACAAGACCGGTTCGCTCCAGATCATCGACGACAATGATCGCGAGCTGGAGTCGTATCCGATCGTAGTCGGCACCTTCCTGTCCGTTATGGACGGCGCCAAGGTCGCCAAAGGCCAAACGATCGCCCAATGGGACCCCTACAACATTCCGGTTCTCTCTGAGAAAGCCGGCACACTGCACTTCAAGGATATGATCCCCGGTGTCACCGTGAAGCGCGAACTTGACGATGCAACCGGCCGACTTGCGACTGTCGTCATCGAGCACAAGGAAGACCTCAACCCGCAAATCGAGGTCCGCGACGACCACGGCAAGCCCGTGGCCGCCTATTCGATTCCGACCGGTGCCCAAGTGGCCGTGGCCGAAGGTGACATCATCCAGCCCGGTGCGCTACTCGCCAAGACGCCTCGTCAGGCTTCCACGACCAAGGACATCACCGGTGGTCTTCCCCGCGTCGCCGAGCTCTTCGAAGCCCGCCGCCCGAAGGAAACCGCCGAGATGGCCCGCATCGACGGTGTCGTGTCCTTCGAGGGTTCCGTGCGCGGCAAGCGCAAGCTCGTGGTCACGAACGAAGAGGCTGGTTCCGAAGAAGAGCATCTCATCCCGCACGGCAAGCACATCATCGTGCAGGCCGGCGACGTGGTGCACAAGGGCCAACACCTCACCGAGGGTTCCTCCGATCCGCACGAGATTCTCGAAATTCTCGGAGCGTCCGCGCTCTACGAATTTCTCATCGGCCAAGTGCAGGAGGTCTACCGGCTTCAAGGCGTGACGATTAACGACAAACACATCGAGGTCATCATCCGCCAGATGCTCCGCAAGGTGCGCATCACGGATCCGGGCGACACTGAGTGGTTCTGGGGCGAACAGATCGAACGCACCGCCTTCTTGCGCGAAAACAAGCGCATGGATGTCGCGGGCGGCAAGCCGGCTGAGGCCGAGCCGATCCTTCTGGGCATCACCAAGGCCTCGCTCGAGACCGAAAGCTTCATCTCCGCCGCTTCCTTCCAAGAGACGACCCGCGTCCTCACCGACGCCTCGACTCTCGGCAAGGTCGACTACCTGAAGGGCTTCAAGGAGAACGTCATCATGGGTCACTTGATTCCGGCCGGCACGGGCTTGTCGCTTTACAAGAAACTCAAGGTCACGCTGCCGCTCGGCGGTGAGATTCCGATGGACGATGCCCCAAGGGCCACGGCCGAAGTGGGTTAATCGCCGAGTTTCCGGTCATAGTTTCCAAGCCGCGAAGTCTTGCTTCGCGGCTTTTTTCTGCCCACGGGGCGCTTGCCGCGCGCGAAAAATTGCCTTGTTTTTCAACCCGAAAAAGGAAATCTAGAAGATCTCCCGCCAAAAAGATACTGGTAGAGCTATGCTCCTAGTGTCTTTCGCCCGGCCCGAAAGGCCGGGCGTTTTCTTTTCCGGCAAGGAGGGCGAGCGGGCGCTTGGAAGAGGGCAGGATTACCGGCCGGCCGCTGGCAGATGTCGACGGGTCGATCAAATTTCGTCCGGACGCGCCGATGTGAACAACTTTTCCGCGCTTTTCTTCATTTAGCACTTGAACTGCTATGTCGCGACCTGCTTCTCTAACCCTCCTTTTCGTCAAATCACAGCCTCGGCAGCCAAACTGCCGGTGCACCTGACGCCACGATTTCGGGCGATTTTCCTCTCGAAATTCGTGTTTCCACATAAAGCGCGAAAAAGTGCTTGCCGGACGATTCGTCTCCGGTAGGTTTCGCGCCTTTTCCACTTTCCAATCACCTTTATCTAACCACATGCCCACCATCAACCAACTCGTGAGAAAGGGACGCCGCAAGATTCGCGCGAAGTCCAAGGCTCCCGCCCTCGAAGGCAACCCCTTCCGCCGCGGCGTGTGCGTGCAGGTCATGACCCGCACCCCCAAGAAGCCCAATTCGGCTATCCGCAAGGTTGCCAAAGTCCGTCTCACAAATGGCATGGAAGTCATCTCCTACATCCCCGACGAAGGCCATAACCTTCAGGAGCACTCCATCGTGCTCGTGCGCGGTGGTCGTGTGAAGGATTTGCCCGGCGTCCGTTACCACATCGTGCGCGGCACCCTCGACGCCACTGGCGTGGAGAAGCGCCGCCGCTCCCGTTCCAAATACGGCGTCAAACGCCCGAAAGCCGCCAAGACCTAACCCTCGTTCTTTTCCAAGCCGCCATGTCACGCCGTCGCAGAGCCACTCACCGCCCCACCACCCCGGATGTCCGCTATAGCAGCCCGTTGGTGACTCACCTCATCAACGTCATCATGAAGAGCGGCAAGCGCACGCTCGCCGAGCGCATCGTTTACGGTGCCTTTGAGAAAGTCTCCGAGAAACTGCAGAAGGGCGATCCGGTCGATCTGCTGATGGGGGCACTGGAAAACGCCCGCCCAAAGCTTGAGGTGAAGAGCCGCCGCGTCGGTGGCGCCACCTATCAGGTGCCGGTGGAAATATCCTTTGAACGTCAGGAATCCCTCGCCCTGCGCTGGATCGTGAATGCCGCCACCGGCCGCAAAGGCACTCCCATGCGCGAGGCGATCGCGACCGAGATTATCGAGGCCTATAACAACACTGGCTCAGTCGTGAAGAAGAAGGAAGAGATGCACAAGATGGCCCAGGCGAACCGCGCCTTCGCCCATCTGCGTTGGTAAGGAATTTCCCGCATGCCTTCCGTCACTGCTCCCAAGATTAATGTCGTCACCGACAAGGCGAAGGTCTCGCCGGCCAACGCCAAGGATCGTCCGTTCCCGCTTGAATGGACGCGCAATATCGGCATCGCGGCGCACATTGACGCCGGCAAGACCACAACGACGGAGCGCATTCTTTTCTACTCCGGTGCTGTCCACAAGATGGGCGAGGTCCACGAAGGCACTACGGTGACCGACTGGATGGAACAGGAACGCGAGCGCGGTATCACGATCACCGCCGCCGCCATCTCCTGCGCTTGGAACGCTTCATGGGGTCCTTGGAAGGGGATCAAGCAGCGTATCAATATCATCGATACTCCCGGGCACGTGGATTTCACGGCCGAGGTTGAGCGCTCCTTGCGCGTGCTCGACGGCGCAGTTGCCGTGTTTGATGCGGTCGCCGGGGTGCAGCCCCAGTCAGAGACCGTCTGGCGTCAGGCCAACAAATACAAGGTGCCGCGCATTGCTTTCATCAACAAGATGGACCGGGTCGGAGCAAATTTCTTTCATTGCATCGACGACATTCGCACGAAACTCAAGGCGAACGCCCACGCCATCTACCTGCCGATCGGGGCCGAGGAAAATTTTACCGGGCTCGTCGATCTCGTCCAGAACGTTGCCTATACTTTCGAGGATAATCCGAGCGACCCGCTCGGGATGAAGCCGGTCACGGCCGAGATTCCCGACACGATGAAGGCGCAGGCGAAGGAATACCGCGACAAGCTCATCGAGGCAGTTTCCGATTTTGACGACGTGATCGCCGAGAAATATCTCAGTGGCGAAGAGATCAGCGTCGACGAGCTGACGCTCGGTGTCCGCAAGGCGACCATTTCGCTTCAGTTTACCGGTGTTTTTCCCGGCTCTGCTTTTAAAAAGAAGGGCGTGCAGCGCCTCCTCGACTGCGTCGTCAATTTTCTCCCGAATCCGATCGACGTTCCGCCCATGCAGGGCCAAGACAGCGACGGCCAGCCCGTGCAGGCCGTCGTCGACGACAAAGCGCTGATGGCTGGCCTCGCGTTCAAACTGTGGAACGACCCGTTTGTCGGAAAGATTGTTTTCTTCCGCGTCTACACCGGCTGCG
>JANXWT010000351.1 GCA_025351035.1 Opitutia bacterium
GAGCAAGCCGGTCGGGCGGATGACCTGTTCGGCAACTACGGTCGAGCGCTCGAGTTCAAACTTCGACGGCGTGGCTGACACATAAATGGTCTGCCCGGAAATTTGCTCGAACTCGGCAAAACTCTGCGGCCGGTTGTCGAGGGCCGAAGGCAGCCGAAAGCCGAAATTCACCAGCGTCTTCTTGCGCGCAATGTCGCCGTTATACATGCCGCCGATCTGCGGCACGGTCACGTGGCTCTCGTCGACGACGAGCAGAAAATCCTTGGCGAAAAAATCGATGAGGCAAAACGGCCGGTCGCCGGGTTTCCGGCCGGTCAAGTGCATGGAATAATTTTCGACCCCGTTGCAGAAGCCCATTTCCTGAAGCATCTCAAGGTCGTAGTTCGTGCGCATGCGGACGCGCTGGGCTTCGAGAAACTGGTTGTTCTTCTCGAAGACCGCGACCTGCTGGTCCAACTCGGACTTGATGCCGGTGATAGCGGACTGGATGCGGTCTTTCGTGGTGACATATTGCGTCGCCGGATAGAGGTCGAACTGGTCGATCTTGCGCAGCACGGCGCCGCTGACCGGCTCGAACTCCGTCAACGCTTCGATCTCGTCGTCGAAATATTCCACGCGCAGCGCGTGCTCCAAGTAGGCGGGCATGATGTCCACCACGTCACCGCGCACACGGAAGGCGCCGCGCTTCAGCTCGCAGTCGTTGCGCTCATAGAGATTGTCGACCAGCCGCTCGAGCAACTGCTGCCGCGGCAGCGTGCCGCCCTGCCGGAGCTGGATGCGCATCGCCGCGAAATCGTCCGGCGAGCCGAGACCGTAGATGCAGGAAACGCTTGCAACCACGATCACATCACGCCGCGACACGAGGGAACTCGTGGTTGAGATGCGCAGTCGCTCGATCTCCTCGTTGATGGACGAATCCTTCTCGATGAACGTGTCGCTCGACGGCACATAGGCCTCCGGCTGGTAGTAATCGTAGTAACTGACGAAGTATTCGACGGCATTCTCGGGGAAAAAATTCTTGAACTCCGAGTAAAGTTGCGCCGCGAGGGTCTTGTTGTGTGAGATGACGAGTGTCGGGCGGTCGAGCTGCGCGATGATATTGGCGATGGTGAACGTCTTCCCGGAGCCGGTGACACCGAGCAGCGTTTGGTAGCGGTTCTTCGCCTGCAGCGACCCGAGCAGCGCATCGATGGCCAGCGGCTGGTCGCCGGTCGGCTGATAGGGCGAATGCAATTTGAACAGCATGGCTCACCCGTAACCAATGCCGGCCCGCCGGCAACTCCTGTTCACAAGCGGGGGGGCCACCCGCCACGACAGGCAATCACCGGACCTATGCGCCGGATAAGCTGGCTTCATGCCCTTGCCCTCGCAGCCACAAGCCAATTGCCAAGCCCGGAAAGTTACCCCAGCCTCGCGCTTCCCACTCAGGGCCAGATTCAACCCTTCGACCCATGTCACTCGCACACTCCATTTACGATTCCCCGGTTTTCCGGCAGGCCTGCACCCAATTCGACTTCGCGGCCGACATCATCGGCATGGAGGCCGGCGTCCGGGTGCGGACCAAGCTTCCCCGCCGTTGCCTCATCGTCAACCTGCCCGTCAGGATGGATAATGGCAAAGTCGAGTCGTTCGAAGGCTACCGCGTGCAGCACAATCTCTCCACCGGTCCCGCCAAGGGGGGCATCCGCTTCCATCAAGACGTGACGCTCGGCGAAGTGGCCGCGCTCGCCATGTGGATGAGCTGGAAATGCTCGCTCGTCGGTCTGCCCTACGGCGGGGCCAAGGGCGGCGTGGTCGTCAACGCCCGCGAAATGTCCAACGGCGAACTCGAGCGCCTCTCGCGACGCTACATGCAGGAGATCGCGCCCTTCATCGGACCCAACATCGACATCCCCGCGCCCGATGTCGGCACCAACGAGCAGGTCATGGCTTGGATGATGGACACTTATTCCAACCACGTTGGCCACTTTGATCCCGGGGTCATCACCGGTAAACCAATCGCACTCGGCGGCTCCCTCGGTCGCAAAGAAGCCACCGGCGAAGGCGTCGCGTATTTCACCAAGGCCTATCTCACCGACATGGGCATCAAGGCCGCCGACACCACGGTGGTCATCCAAGGTTTTGGCAATGTCGGCAGTGAGACCGCGCTCGCGCTCGCCTCCTGGGGCGCCAAGATCGTCGGCATCTCGGATTTCACCGGTGGGGTCTCTAACCCCAAGGGCATCGATCTTCCGGACGCACTCGCCTACAGCACAAAGAATAAATCGCTCGCCGGCTACCATGGCGGAGAGTCGGTCACCAACGAACAGCTACTCGAGTTGCCCTGCACCGTGCTCATTCCTGCCGCCCTCGAGCGCGTCATCACCGAGAAGAACGCCGGCAAACTCAAGTGCCGCGTCCTCGCCGAAGGCGCCAATGGCCCGACGACCAACGAGGCCGACCAGATCATCGAACAGCGCGGCGACATCGAGCTGATCCCCGACGTGCTCTGCAACTCCGGCGGCGTCATCGTCTCCTACTTCGAGTGGCTGCAGAATCTGCAAAATTACTACTGGGAAAAGGATGAGGTCTTCGCGCGGCTCCACAAGATGCTCGCCAAGGCCAAGGCCAATGTCGACGCCACCAAGATCAAATACCAGTGCTCGCGCCGCACCGCCGCCCTTGTGCTCGGCATCGCCCGCGTCGCCGAAGCCAAGGCCAAGCGCGGCCTCTTCCCCTAAGCTCGCCCACTGTCGGCCTTACCCAACCCGCGGAACGCCGCGGGGTTTTCTTTTCGCTGTCGCCCGCACAACGTTCCGGTGAACACTCAGAGAAAACACCACGCGACCACGAGCAGGATCGGCAGCAAAATTGTCAGCGCGTATTTGAAAAGATAGCCGAAGAACGTCGGCACCTTCACCCCGGCGCGCTCCGCGATGCTTTTCACCATGAAATTCGGGCCGTTGCCGATGTAAGTCATCGCGCCGAAAAACACCGCGCCGAGGCTGATCGCCACGACGAAGTTCGGCGCCGCTTCCAGCAATTGCCGCACGGCGCGCCGGTCGTAGTCCGCGCCGCCCTCGGCGGCTTCGGCGGGCGTCTCCTCGACGAACGTCACCTCGGCAAGCTTGAGAAAATTCACGTAGGTCGGCGCGTTGTCGAGCACCGCCGACAGCCCGCCGGTCGCGAAGTAGTATTGCGTAGGTTTCGTCAGCTTCGCCTCCTTGCCATGCTGTTCGAGATAACCCAGTGCCGGCATCATCGTCAGGAAAATCCCGAGAAACAGCCACGCGACTTCCTTGATCGGCGCGAAGGTGAAATGGTTTTCCTCGTGCACCTGCCGCGGCGTCAGCCGATACGACGCCAGTGCGGCACCGAGCATCACCCCCTCGCGGATGAAATATTTCTCCGGCAGAAACACGCCGACGATGATCGCGGCGAGGAACAGCACGTTCACGCCACCGTCGAAGCGCCACGTCTCGTGGTCGTGCAAGGCCCGGCTGCGCACCGGCGCGGCGACTTTTTTGAAGCTGCGCCGGTCGAAAAAATAGAACGCCACCAGCAGCAGCCCGACGCACGTCACCCACGGCAGCAGCGCGTGCTCGAACAGCCAGAAGAACGACACGCCACGCAGATAGCCGAGGAAAAGCGGCGGATCGCCGATGGGCGTCAGGGCGCCGCCGCAGTTCGAGACGATGAAGATGAAAAACACGATGTGGAACGCGCTGATGCGGTATTTGTTCACCCGAATCCACGGCCGGATGAGCAGCATCGACGCGCCCGTCGTGCCGATGACGTTCGTCAGCACCGCGCCGACGAGCAGGAAGATGACATTGCCGAGCGGCGTCCCCTCGCCCTTCACCTTCAGGTGGATGCCGCCGGCCACTATGAACAGCGAGCCGATGAGACTGATGAACGAAAAATATTCGTGCAGCGTGTGGCCGATGACCGCTCCACCGCCGGGCATCCGCACCGTGTAGAAGGCCGCGACCAGCACTCCGAGCGTGACTGCGACGTGCGGATAGTAGTGCTCCCAGAGATGGTGGATGCGCGCCGGCGTGAGCGGCATCGTGGCGATGAGCAGCAGCAGCAAAGCGAACGGAATGAGCAGCGCCGGGGGAACCTCTGCTCCTGCCATCAGCGCCAGTCGGGTCATCGAAATCATCTCGCCCCAGCCAAAGTTAACCGAAGCGCTCCGTCAACA
>JANXWT010000422.1 GCA_025351035.1 Opitutia bacterium
TAAACGATGCCGATGCCGCCACCGATGCTAAAATAGGAAATGCCGTAGAGCTTCTGCAACTGCGCGACGAACGGGATGACTTTTTCCACCGCTTCGCGGAACGGCGCAATGGTGGTGAGCTGGGAGCCAATGTGCATCTGCACGCCGCGAATATCGATGTGTTGGCAGCGCGCCGCGGCCTCGTAGGCGGCGGCAGCGGCTTTGAGCAGGATGCCAAACTTGTTCTCGCTCTTGCCCGTCGTAATTTTTGCATGCGTCTTGGCATCGACATCAGGATTAACGCGGATGGCGATAGGCGCGCGCACACCGAGCTTGCCCGCGACATGGTCGATGCGCGCCAGTTCGGCTTCGCTCTCGACGTGCAGCCCGTAGACACCGGATTCAAGCGCGAGGCGGATGTCAGCCTCGGATTTACCGACGCCGGCAAAGACACTCTCGCTGACGCCAGCACCAGCAGCGAGCACGCGACGAAGCTCACCGCCGCTGACGAGATCGAACGCCGCACCGAGATTCGCAAAGTGGCGGAGGACGGCGAGATTGGAGTTGGCCTTAAGCGCATAGCACACCCGCAAATCGAGGCCGCTAAGGCTGCCGGTCAGACGCCGGTAGTTGTCGGCCATCGTTCGCGCGCTGTAGACGTAGGTCGGCGTGCCGTGAAGCTGGACGACGGCCGCCAAATCGACCGACTCGCAGTGCAATTTCTGGCCAGCGTAGTGGAAATGATGCATGGACGGTTGAAGGAAGCGTTAAAGGTGTCGGAATAGCCAGATTCCCCTTGAAAGGAAGCGTCATTTTCTGGGATGAACTCCGCCCGATGCACACGCTCCGCCAAATCCTCCTCCGGTTGCCGATTCGCTTTGGCACGCGGAGTGCCCGGCGCCAGCGGAGCGCCCACGTCCGGCATGCGCAGTTCGCCAGTTTTCTCGAGCAAAGCGGCTATCGCCCGTCCAACATCGACCGCTACCAGCGCAGCCTGCAACGATGGCGTTTGGGCAAAGTCGCTCTGCTTGTCGCGGCCGTGACGTTTGTGGCTTGGGTCGCGATCGAGAGCGCGCAGGCGTTGACGTTGTTTTGAACTTTCCGCCGTTTGGTTTTGCGTGAGACTCCCCGATACGCGTAATTCCCCGGCGTGGAAATGAACGCCGAACTCTATCCGTGGATCTCCGCCGGTGCCCTCGCCTGGGGGGTGCTCGACTGCTTTTACGGCTATCGGGTCTTCAAGATCACCCTCACGATCGTCGGCGCCGTAGCTGGGGGAATTTTCGGACAGACGGCGGGCGCGGCGCTTGCCCTCGGACCCGTTGGTGAAATTGGCGGTCTAATCGTCGGTGGAGTGCTCGGCGGCGGGCTGGCGTTCTTACTCTACATCGTCGGTGTCTTTCTCGCGGGCTTCGGGTTTGGCGCGACCGTTGGGATTCTGCTCCTCGCTAACCTCAATCATATGGTCGCGCTGCTCTCCGGCCTCATGCTTGGAGTGATCGGCGGGATCGTGGCGGTGAGAATCCAGCGCGTCCTCCTGATTCTTTCGACCGCTCTGCTCGGAGCGTTCCGCGCGGTGGTCACTCTCGCCTATTTCACGAGCAAACTCGACTGGCTTTTCTACTTCCGGCAGCCGGACCAGGTGCCGGCCTTAATCGATAGTCACCAGTGGATGCTACCGGTGATTGTGCTGCTCGCGACGGTGGGCGTGTTCGCGCAGTTCAGCCTTGGTGGAGAGTCTGGCCCAAAGAAAACCAAGAAGATCGACGACAAACCTTGATGCGCGGCCTGCTCGCCGCACAATCATCTCTCCCATGAAGAAACTCCTTGCCCTGATCGGCGTCGCCGTGCTGTCCACTCTTTTTGCCGGCTGCGGCTCGACGAAGCCCGGCATCGTCGGCCTGCGAGCCGAGCTTGTGAAGATCGATCGCGACGGCCAAGGCGGCGCGACAGCCACCTGGCACCTTGTCAACCCAAACATCGTTTCTTACATAGTCGGCGCGTCGAAGCATAAAATTTACGTCAACGGACACTTTGTCGGCACAACCTCGACCAAGGAAGCGGCCGGTATTCCCGCTCAGAGCCATGTGACGCAGGCCGCCCCACTCTTACTGGACAAGGATGGGGCCAACGTGCTCGCCGGCGCAGGCGGCTCGGCGAACTATCGGATCGACTCCGATCTGACCCTTCGACTTTACGACCAGCTCAGCGAGCACCACTCGTCCACGGCGACGGGCTCGGTGCAGATCGTGGCCAAATAAATACGGCGCCCGGATCTCCCGGGCGCCGAGAAAAAAGAGGTCGGCTCACTCAGGCCGCCTGCTTTGCGGCTTGCGTGGCCGTTGAACGGACTTTGATCGCGATCGGCAGGCGAATTAGCGTGTCGCGGTAGAGCGAACGGGGTTCGCGGCTGTATTGGTCCATCGTCCAGGCCACGAGCCCGGTAGTGAAGAGGATAGCGGTGAAATCGGCGGCGTCGAAGGCACGTCCGCTCGCATAGGAAGCGATGCCGAGAAGGCTCGCGGTGATGAGAGATGTAAGAGCGGTTTTCATAGTCGGGTTGGGTTGATGCCAAGAGAACACGCCCCGTCCCGGAAAGTTGCAGAATCGCACAAATGGCTGCGTGCCACCGTCGCATGCCGGTAAAAATACGTGCGCGAGGAATTGCAGAAACTGTAGGAGCGGCTTTAC
>JANXWT010000427.1 GCA_025351035.1 Opitutia bacterium
GCGTCGATCTGGCGGGCGAGCACGGCGCGGGCGCAGGGGAGGACTTTGCGGAAGGCTTGCTCGGCGGTGTCGCGCGGATCGAGGTCGACGCCCTGTTGGTCGACGATGGCGCCGGCGTCGGCTTTCTTGACCATGCGGTGGAGTGTCATGCCGATGTGCGGCTCGCCGTGGAGAACGGCCCAGTTGATCGGGGCGCGGCCGCGGTATTTCGGGAGCAGCGAGCCGTGCATGTTGAACGCGCCCAGTCGGGCGAGTCCGAGGATTTTTTCCGAAATCATGTTCCGGTAATAGACGGAGAGGATGAGGTCGGGCGCCAGCAGCGCGATGCGCTCCATCCACTCGGGCGTGTTGACGGAGGCGGGCGTGTGGACGGGGACGCTCTTCGCGCGCGCGGCGACGGCGGGTGTCTGGAACCAGATTTTCTCGTTCGGATTGTTCTCGTGCGTGATGAGGGCGACGACGTTGTCGCCGCGTTCGAGCAGGAGGGAAAGGCACTCGAAGCCGACCTCGCTGTAGCCGAAGAAAAGAATGCGGGGCCGGTTCATTCCTTCGTGTCAAGCTGGCGGCTGATGAAGTAGCGCTGGCGCGAGCGGACAACGAGGTAGGTGCGGCCGACGTATTCGCCGATCAGGCCGATGCCGACCATGCAGACGCTGAGCAGGAAAAAGACGATGCCGAAGAGCGTGAACACACCCTCGGCCTCTGCGCCGAGGAAAAGGCGGCGGTAGGCGAGCACGAGCACGAGCAGGAGGCTGCCCGCGGAGCAGGCCATGGCGAACATCGTGAAGAGCTGCAGCGGCGCGAGCGTGAAGCCGGTGATGAGGTCGAAGTTCAGCCGGATGAGTTTGTAGAACGAGTAATTCGAAACACCGGCGAGACGCTCGTCGTGCTGCACGCCGACTTCGCCGGGGTGGCTGGAGAATGTGTAGGCGAGGGCGGGGATGAAGGTGTTGATCGCGCCGCTGCGGACGATGGCGTCGATGATCGGGCGCCGGTAGGCACGGAGCATGCAGCCTTGGTCGGTCATTTCGATGTTCGTCGTGCGGCGGCGGACAAAGTTGACGAACTTCGAGGCGTAGGTGCGGAAAAGCGAGTCGTGGCGTTTCAAGCGGAAACCGCCGACGTAGTCATAACCAACGTCGATCTGCGCGAGGAGTTTGGGAATTTCCTCGGGCGGATTCTGCAGGTCGGCGTCGAGTGTGACGATGACCTCGCCGCGCAAGTTTTCGAACGCGGCCATGATCGCCATGTGCTGGCCGTAGTTGGCGTTGAAATCGATGACGCGGGTGACGTCGGGCCGCGCGGCGTGCTGGGCGCGGAGCAATTCGAAGGAGCGGTCGGCGCTGCCGTCGTTGGTGAAGATGATTTCGTAGCGGCGTTGGAGTGCGTCGAGCACCGGGTAGAGGCGCGCGAACAGCGTCGGGAGATTGGCTTCCTCGTTGAAGACCGGTATGACGACCGAGAGCAGGACGGTGGGCGCGGCGCTCATGATTTTTGGTGAGTCTGGAGGATTGCCGCGAGCGTGTCGACTACGCGGACAACGTCGGCGTGGGTCATGGCGGGGAAGAGCGGGAGCGTGAGGAGATTGCGGCCGGCATATTCGGCGTGCGGATAATCGCCGGGCTTCCAGCCGAGGCGGCGGTAGAGCGAGAAGAGGTGGATCGCCGGGTAGTGCACGCCCGTGCCGATGCCGGCATCGTGCAGCTTCGCCATGACGTCGGCGCGCTTGAGTGTGAGCCGTGCCTCCGGGAGCATGACTTGGAACATGTGCCAGTTGGTGTCGGTGAAATTGGCGACGGGCAGACCGAGGCCGAGAGATGAGAGGCCGGCCGCAGCGATGAGCTCGAAGTAAGCGCGGGCGAGTTCACGGCGCTTGGCGTTGAATTCGTCGAGTCGCGGCAACTGGCCGAGGCCAATGCGTGCGGCGACATCGGTCAGGTTGTATTTGCCGCCGACGAGGTCGACATCCATGCCGTCGAAGCCGGTGCGCACGACGCCTTGCAGGCGGTATTGCTCGGCGAGTTTGGCTTCGGCCTCGTTGTTTAGGACGAGGCAGCCGCCCTCGACGGTTGTGATGTTTTTGTTGGCGTGAAAGCTGAACGACACGAAGTCGCCGAAGGAGCCGATGCGTTTGCCGCCCCA
>JANXWT010000428.1 GCA_025351035.1 Opitutia bacterium
GCGCTTCTGGGCAATGGACCGCGACAACCGCTGGGAGCGCGTGCAGAAAGCCTATGACCTGCTGACGGGCCGCAAGGCTGTCGCCACCGCTCCGAGTGCCGCCGCCGCCGTGCAGCAATACTACGACGCGCCGCTCAGCGAGACGCAGAAGGGCGACGAGTTCGTCGCCGCAACGTGGGTCGTCGGCCCGGATGGCAAACCGCTCGGCACAATCCGCGACGGCGACGCGGTGCTCTTCTACAATTACCGCGGCGACCGGCCGCGCGAGATCACCAAGGCGTTCGTCACCGATGGTTTCAACGGCTTCGACCGCGGCCCGAAGCTCGATCTCTTCTACGCGACGATGACGGAATACGAAAAGGGCCTGCCGGTGCAGGTCGTGCTCTCGAAGCCGGAGAAATTGAAGAACATCCTCGGTCAGGTCGTGGCCGACGCCGGCATCGCGCAGTTCCGCTGCGCCGAGACCGAGAAGAATCCGCACGTGACTTTTTTCTTCAACAACTACCGTGGTGAGCCGTTTCCCGGCGAAGAGCGCGCGTGCCCGCCGAGTCCCAAAGTGCCGACCTACGATCTGCAGCCCGAGATGTCGGCCGCCGAGGTCACGCGCGTCGCCAAGGAGGCAATCCTTTCCGGCAAGTATGGATTCATCGTGGTGAACTACGCCAACCCCGACATGGTCGGCCACACCGGTTCGCTGCCCGCGGCGATCAAGGCCGTCGAGGCCACTGACCGCGGGGTGGGTGAGTTGCTCGCGGCGCTCGCGACGATGCACGGCAAGGCGCTCATCTGCGCCGACCACGGCAATTGCGAGCACATGTGGGACTACTCGACCAACAGCCCGCACACCTCGCACACGCTCAACCTCGTCGAGGTTTTCGTCGTCGGCGATGGTTTGGTCGCGGGCCAAACCAAGATGCGCACCGGCGGTCGCCTCGCCGACCTCGCCCCGACTATCCTGCAGCTCATGGGCCTGCCCAAGCCGGCGGAAATGACCGGCGAAAGTTTGCTTTTGTCATAGGAAATTCTGTTTGCGCCGCGGGGACCGGCTCCGCTTAGTTCCGCCTTTAGCTTCCATGCAACGCTCCCATCACTGCGCCCAGCTTACCAAGCCCGACCTCCACACCACCGTCACGCTCGCCGGTTGGGTCGACTCTGTCCGCGACCATGGCGGCATCATCTTCGTCGACCTCCGCGACCGCGAGGGTGTCACGCAGGTGAAGTTCGACTCGGCTCTGCGCGAGCAGGCTTCGCATCTCAAGGACGAGTCAGTCATCGCTGTGATGGGCAAGGTTGAACTGCGCCCGGCCGACATGGTGAACCAGAACCTGCCGACCGGCGAAATTGAAGTCGATGCCACCGAACTCGTCATCCACAACCTTGCCGACACGCCGCCGTTCCCTCTCGATGATGCTGGTGGCGACAAGGTGAACGAGGACCTGCGCCTGACCTACCGCTACCTCGACCTGCGCCGGCCGAAGATGCGCAAGAACCTCGCCGTGCGCCACCGCGCCACCAAGTCCGTGCGCGATTACTTCGACGCCCAAGGCTTCTACGAGATCGAGACGCCGGCGCTGTTCAAGAGCACGCCCGAGGGCGCGCGCGAATATCTCGTGCCGTCGCGCATCTGGCCCGGCCAATTCTACGCTCTCTCGCAGTCGCCGCAGCAGTTCAAACAGATCCTCATGGTCGCCGGCGTCGAAAAATATTTCCAGATCGCCCGCTGCTTCCGCGACGAGGACCTCCGCTCAGACCGCCAGATGGAGTTCACGCAGATCGACGTCGAGGTGTCGTTCATCGACCGGGAGGGCATCTACACGCTTTTCGAGGGCATGTTGAAGAAAGTCTGGAAGGATGTGCTCAAGCACGATCTGTCCACGCCGTTCCCGCGCCTCGTTTTCAAAGACGCCATGAACCGCTACGGCGTCGACAAACCTGACACGCGTTTCGCGATGGAGCTCGTTGATTTCAGTGCGCTCTTCAAGACGTCCTCATTCAAAGTCTTCGCCTCGACCGTCACCAACGGCGGCAGTGTCAAGGCGATCAATGCCAAAGGCCTCGCCGACATCACGCAGGGCGAGACGGTTGCTCTTGAGGAAATCGCGAAATCACTCGGGGCGAAAGGCCTCGCCTTCATCAAGATCGAGAAGGGTGAATGGAAGTCGCCCATTGTGAAATTTTTCTCCGAGACCGAGAAAGCCGAGCTCACGCAGCGGCTGAACGTCGAGGACGGCGACATTATTTTCTTCGCCGCAGCCCCGTGGGAACGCGCGTGCGCCATCCTCGGACGCATCCGGCTCGAGGCGGCGCAACTGCTCGTGAAACGCGGCAAGCTTGTGTTGCGGGCTGACCAGTGGAATTTTGTCTGGGTCATCGAGTTTCCGCTCATGTCCTACGACGAAGAGAAGGGCAGCTACGCGGCCACGCACCATCCGTTCACCGCGCCGGTGGTGGAGGACAGCCATTTGCTCGACAGCGACCCGAAGGCCGTGCGTGGCCAGCATTACGACGTCGTGCTGAACGGCATGGAGCTCGGCGGCGGCTCGATCCGCATTCACCAGCCGGCGGTGCAAAAGAAAATCTTTGAGGACGTGCTCAAGATTCCAGCCGATGTCGTCGAGAGCCGCTTTGGCTACATGCTCAAGGCCTTCACCTACGGCGCGCCTCCGCACGGTGGCATCGCCTTCGGGCTTGACCGCATGTGCGCGCTGCTCTGCGGCACCACGAGCATCCGCGACGTGATCGCGTTTCCCAAGACGCAGAAAGCGCAGGACCTCATGGCGCAGAGCCCGACACCTGTCACCGAGAAGCAGCTCCGCGAGCTGCACATCAAGATCACCGGCGAGACGAAGTGAGTTTTGAAAGCACCAAGCAGCTAAGCGGAGAGTATTCTTTGCTGCTTTGTGTTTCCCCCTAGCTGAGTTTCTTCCGCAGGATCTCGTCCACCAACCGCGGGTTGGCTTTGCCGGCGGAGAGTTTCATCACGGCGCCTTTGATCGAATTGATCGCCTTGGGATTG
>JANXWT010000249.1 GCA_025351035.1 Opitutia bacterium
CCGAAAGTCAGCAGCCCGCAGGTAAAAAGAAGTGTTAGCCGCCCATTCACGAGTTGCACCTTGGCGTGCTCCCAGAAACACCCCGGACTGTCGAGTTTTATGCTTTGCGCCTGCGGGTGCTGCGCCGGCGAAAGGCTTGCCGGCGGGGGCAGCAGGGCCAAGGCGGACTTAAACCTCAGCAGGTTTTTTGTTGAGTGGCACTGCGCATCGGAATGTGCCAGACACGCGCGAATTCAATCGCTCATGAAACGGCAATTTTTCGGAACCGACGGGGTGCGCGGCGCCTATGGCAGCGCGCTCATGGACGAGGCGATGGCGTGGCGGCTCGGCGCGGGTGCCGCCCGCCTCGCGAAAACGCGGCCTGACTCCAAGGCCACGCGCGTCTTCATCGGACGAGACACCCGGGCATCGGGAGTCGTGCTGGAAAACGCGATCGCCGGCGGACTGCTCTCGGAAGGATTGCAGCCGGTGAGCCTCGGCATCGTGCCGACGCCGGCGGTCAGCCTGCTCCTGCGGCGCGAAGGCGCGGCGCTCGGCGTGGTGATCACGGCGTCGCACAATCCGGCGCGCGACAACGGCATTAAATTTTTCGGACCGAACGGCCTCAAGCTCACCGACGACGAAGAGGCGCACCTCGAAGCGCTCATGCCTGCGGAGGCCGGCACGATGTCCTTGCAGCGCTTGCTGCAAGCCGAGGGACTCAAGCCCTATATCGAAGTGGCGACGGCCTTGCTGCCGGCCCAATGTCTGCGCGGATGGAAAATCGTCCTCGACGCCGCGAACGGTGCCGCTTGGCGCTCCAGCCGCATCGTGCTGGAGAAACTCGGCGCGGAACTCAGCCTCATCGGCACTGAGCCCGACGGCACCAACATCAACGCGGGCGTCGGCAGCCAGCACCCCGAGCAGATGTGTGCGCGCGTGAAGTTGACCGGCGCACGTCTCGGCATCGCGCACGACGGTGACGCGGACCGTTGCATCCTTTGTGACGATCATGGCGAGGTGCTCGATGGCGACGAGATGCTGACCATTCTCGCGCTGCACGCACTGAAGCAAGGCAAGCTGGCGGCGAACACCCTCGTCGTGACCGTGCAGAGCAATCTCGGCGTCGACACTGCAGTGACTGCCGCGGGTGGTCGCGTCGTGCGGTCCAACGTCGGCGACCGTTACGTAATCGAGCGGATGCTCGCTGACGGGGCCACGCTCGGCGGCGAATCGTCGGGCCATGTGATTTGCACCGAGATTTCACCGACGGGCGACGGCTTGGTCGCGGCGTTGAAGGTGATCGAGGTAATGCTCGACACAGGTCGGCCATTGTCGGAGCTGCGGCTCGGAATGAAGAAATTTCCGCAGCTTTCCGCTGGCGTGGTCGTGAAAGAGAAGAAACCGCTGGAGACTTTGCCGACGATGACCGCGACAATTGCCACGCTCGAAGCCGAACTCGGTCCGCGCGGCCGTGTGCTCGTGCGCTACTCGGGCACGGAGCCGAAGCTGCGCCTGCTCGTCGAGGGCGAGACCGACGCGCAGGTGAAGAGCTGCCTCGACCGCTTGCGCGCCGCGGCGCGCACCGATCTTGAGGTAATCAAGGATTGACCGGTTTCTGTCGGGGAACTCACTGGAACGCCTATGCCGGACACCGCAGTCGCTTCGCTCGATCTTCGCCTGCAACGTCAGACTGAGAGCGCGCGCACGGCGTTCGCGAAAGGCCGATTTGGCGACACCGCCGAGCTGTGCGCGATGATTCTCCTAGAGGCTCCCGGTTGTCTCGCCGTCCGCAAGCTTCAGCGCGCCGCGCAGACCAAGGCCGACCCAGCCAAGGGCGGGTTCTTCGCCAAGGCGATCGCCAGCGTGACCAGCGCGCCGTTTATGCTGAGCGGCACCTCCTCGATGCAGAAGGAACCGATCAAGGCCGCGCGCGCCGCCGATAAAATTCTCGCCCGAGATCCCAACCAAACCGGCGCGTTGCGCATGCTCGGACAAGCCGCGACGGCGCTCGGTTGGACCGGCACCGCGATCTTCGCCTACGGTGTCATCCGCGAACTGGAGCCGATGAACGTTCACAATCTCGTGGCCCTCGGCGACGCCTTGCTCGTCGAGGGCCGAGGAGGCGATGCACTGCAAGCCGCCGAAGCCGCGTTGCGCATCGAGCCCGTGCATCCCGCCGCGCAGAATCTTGTGAAGAACGCCACGGTCTCGATGACGATGGCGGCTGGCAAATGGGAAGCAGGCGGCAACTACCGTGAAAAAC
>JANXWT010000456.1 GCA_025351035.1 Opitutia bacterium
CAGCAAAATCGAGGGCGATGTCGTGGTCACGCGGGCGGATGCGGCGATCAATTGGGTGCGCAACAATTCCATGTGGCCGATGCCGATGGGCCTCGCCTGCTGCGCCATCGAGCTGATGGCGACGGCGTCGAGCCGCTACGACATCGCGCGCTTCGGCGCGGAGGTCATGCGTTTTTCCCCGCGCCAGTCCGACTGCATGATCGTGGCCGGCACCGTCACCTATAAGATGGCCACGTCGCTCCGTCGTATCTACGACCAGATGGCCGAGCCCAAGTGGGTCATCGCGATGGGCGCGTGCGCCTCGACCGGCGGCATGTATCGCAGCTACGCCGTGCTCCAAGGCGTGGACCGGATCGTGCCCGTGGATGTCTATGTCAGTGGTTGCCCCCCGCGCCCTGAAGCTCTTCTCGACGCCCTGATGAAGCTCCAGAACAAGGTCAAACGCGAGCGTTCGACCTCCAAACTCTTCCAGAAAACGGCCTGAGCCGTCGCCGGACCGTGTCCACGCCATGACCGACGTCGCCGCCGCCGTTGCAAAAAAATTCCCCTCGGCCTCCCCCCGGCCGAGCCTCGACTGCCCGGCGTGGAACGTGCCTGCGGTTGACGCCATCGCACTGCTCCGGAGCCTGCGCAACGAATCCGGCTACGACATGCTGGTCGACGTGACGGCCATCGACTGGTCGGCGGAAAAGTCCCCGCGCTTCACCGTCGTGTGGCATCTCTATTCGACGACCGCGCACAGCTACGTGCGCCTCGCATCCGACTGCGCGAGCGCCGCCGACCCCGTCATGCCGAGCGCGACCGGACTTTGGCCCGCCGCCAACTGGCACGAGCGCGAGACGTTCGACATGTTCGGCATTAAATTCTCCGGTCATCCCGACCTGCGCCGCATCCTGATGTGGGACACCTATCCGTATTTTCCGCTGCGCAAAGAATTCCCGCTCGCCGGCATCCCGACCGATTTGCCCGATCCCGACATCGCCGCCGGTATGAAGGCGAAAGTCATCGTGGCCCCGATGGCCGGCGGCCCGTTCGTGGCGACGCCGGGTGAACCAATGAGCGACGCCGAGCCGCGTGCCAAGGACGAGTCCTGGAACGAAGGCCGCCCAAAAGCCTGAACCATGATGTTATCCGTTCAAAGTTTACTGTTCAAGGTTCGCGCCGGTGTTTGTCCGCCCGCAGCGGCAACGGTTGAACTGCAAACCGTCAACGGAGAACTCCGCTAAGATGGCGAACGAATTTTCATTTCCCGACACCGCCGCGAAGGCCGCGAATCTCCCGAAGGAATTCGAGACGGAGAAGATGTCGCTCTCCATGGGCCCATCGCATCCGTCGACGCACGGCGTGCTGCGCATCCAGTTCGAGCTCGACGGCGAGGTCGTGACGAAAGCCGACCCCGTGGTCGGCTACCTGCATCGCGGCGACGAGAAGATCGCCGAGAACATGACTTACAACCAGTTCGTGCCCTACACGGACCGGTTGGACTACCTGGCGCCGCTCGCCAATAACGCCGCTTACGCCATGGCCGTCGAACGGCTCGCTAAGCTTGAGGTGCCGCCCCGTTGCCAGGCGATCCGCGTCCTCACTTCCGAGATGGCCCGCGTCTCCGCGCACCTGATGGGCCTTGGCGCCTACGGCATCGATGTCGGCGCTTGGACGGTGTTCATGTATACGTTTACCGAGCGCGAGAAACTCTACACGCTCTTCGAGAAGCTCACCGGCGCGCGCTTCACCACCAGTTACAGCCGCATCGGCGGCGTCGCACGCGATCTGCCGCCGGGTTGGCTCGAGGAAGTCGGCGCGTTCTGCGACCAATTCCTGCCGATCCTCGACGAGATCCTCGCGCTCCTCACGCGCAACAAAATCTTCCTCGACCGCTCTGTCGGTGTCGGCGTCATCTCGAAGGAAGACGCCATCGCCTACGGGCTCAGCGGTCCGAACCTCCGCGGCTCCGGCGTCGCGCTGGACCTCCGCAAAGACCGGCCTTACTCCGGCTACGAGCAGTATGACTTCGACATCGCGGTTGGCTCGACGGGCGACTGTTACGACCGCTATCTCGTGCGCGGTGAGGAAATGAAACAGTCCATCCGCATCATCCGGCAGGTCATCGCCAAGATGCCCGGCGGCGACTGGTTCGCGCGCGACGCACGGAAGATTTTCGCTCCGCCGAAAGACAAGGTGCTCACTTCGATGGAGGAGCTGATCAACAATTTCATGATCGTCACCGAGGGCCCGCAGATGCCGGCCGGCGAAGTCTACTTCGAGGCCGAGAACCCCAAGGGCACGCTCGGTTTCTACATCGTCAGCATGGGCGGCGGCGTTCCCTACCGTCTGAAGATCCGCAGTCCCTCGTTCTGCAATCTCTCCATCCTCCCCAAACTCTGCGTCGGCCACATGGTGTCCGACGTCGTCTCAATTCTTGGCTCGCTCGACTTCGTCATGGGCGAGTGCGACCGCTGATTTTCCTGTGTTGATGAATCTCAAACCCGCCACCTTCCAGCAGATCGACGAGGTTATCACCCACTACCCGGTGAAACGCAGCGCGGTGCTGCCGTTGCTGCATCTCATTCAGGAGGACGCCGGTTTCATTTCGAACGAGGCCATCGAGTGGGTCGCACAGAAACTCGAACTGCAGCCGATTAACGTCTACGAAGTCGTCACGTTCTACCCGATGTTCCGCCAGCAACCCATCGGCCGGCACCACATCAAGGTCTGCCGCACACTCTCGTGCGCGCTCACCGGCGGCTACAAGGTCTGCGAGCAGTTTCAAAAAGAATTCGACTGCGCAACCGGCGAAGTGTCCGCCGACGGCGAGGTGACGATCGAGTTCGTCGAGTGCCTCGCCAGTTGCGGCACCGGCCCCGTGGTGATGATCGACGACGATCTCCACGAGAAAGTCGACTGCGACCAGGCGAAAAAACTTTCCGACCAAATCAAGTCCGCAGTGCAAGCCCGGCCAAAATCATGAGCAAAAAACGCCTCAAGCAAATCTCCCCCATGCGCCTCGGCATCGTGCTCGGTGCGCTGCAAGGCCTTCTCGGCCTCCTCTTCGTTCCCTTCATGCTCTTCGCCGGCGGTGTCGCCGCCTACTGGCAGCATACGCTGCCGGGCGTGCCGTGGGTGTTCTTCGGCGCGGGCGCGCTCTTCATGCCACTCGTCAACGCGGTCGCGGGCTTTGTCGCGGGGGTGCTCCTCGCCTCCGCCTACAACCTAGTCGCCCGCTGGACCGGAGGCATCGAGATCGTCCTCGAGGACCTCAACTGACCATGGCCGCTCCGCAACAATGTCGGTTGATTTTCGCCCACATCGACGAGCCGGGCTACACCAAGGATCTCGCCTGCTACTTGAAGCACGGCGGCTACGAGGTGATGAAGCGCGCGTTCGCCCGCCCGCCCGCGGAGCTGATCGACGAAGTGAAAAAGTCCGGCCTGCGCGGCCGCGGTGGCGCGGGTTTTTCCTGCGGCCTCAAGTGGACGCTCGTCGACCGCAAGAGCGGCAAACCGATTTACCTGATCGTCAACGCCGACGAGTCTGAGCCGGGCACGTTCAAGGACCGTTACATCATGCACCAGGATCCGCACCAGTTGATCGAGGGCATGATGATCACCTGCTGGGCGAACAACGTGCAGCGGGCCTACATCTACATCCGCGGCGAGATGCCGCACGGTGCCCGCATCCTCGAGGCGGCCATCGCCGAGGCGCGCGCGGCCAACCTGTGCGGCCCGAACATTCTCGGCACCAACTACAGCTGCGAAATCTACGTGCACCGCGGAGCCGGCGCCTACATCTGCGGCGAGGAGACCGGTCTCATCGAGTCGCTCGAAGGCAAGCGTCCGTATCCGCGCATCAAGCCCCCGTATTTTCCCGCCGTGCTCGGCCTCTACCAGTGCCCGACGATCGTCAAC
>JANXWT010000464.1 GCA_025351035.1 Opitutia bacterium
GAGTCCCACCCCGGGCACCAGTGCAAGCCTCTGCCAGAGGGAGATTCCTGACGGTTTCCTGCCAACTCGGTGAGCCCCATCGGACATCGCGCCTTCACCGCAAAAATTGGGCCCAATTGACTTGCGCCAGATTAGCGGACGGCTGTTAGTCCCACCCCATGCAAGAGCGTGTTGCAACCGTGCGTGCATTTACCCTCGTCGAGATAATGATCGTGGTCGTCATTATCGGGTTGCTGGCGGCTATGGCGATTCCGGCCTTTCAGCGTGTTCGCGAGCGTTCGATCGCTTCCAGAATTGCCAATGACTTCCGGCAGTTCGAAGCCGCCTTTCAACGCTACAACTTGGAGAATGGAGGTTGGCCACCGACGAATAGCCCCGGAGTCATTCCGGTGGGCATGTCCGGGATGCTGCCCGAATCCTTTACTGCTCCCTCACCGATGGGCGGGAATTATTCGTGGTCAGGAACGTCAGCAATCATCCGTCTGACCAATACCCAAGCAACGGATCCTGTCATGCAACGCGTGGACGCCATCCTCGACGACGGCAACCTCGCAACAGGCGATTTTGGCGCCATAGTAACCGGCGGCTACCATCTCCGCCTGCATTGACCGTAGAAACCGTCCCTCGGGATTGGTCGCGCGCTGGCATCTTCTCGTGGAACCGTGCCGCTGTCAGGCACGCCATGCGGAGAGAAAAACGGCGCGTGGTTCGCTGGCTTTCGTCAAATCCTTCGCGAATTTTTCTCACGCCTACTTTGGCATTTGCCGGAACCACTCGCGGATCGTGAACGCCATCTGCATCGCCGCCGGCGGACCTTCGTTGCTGAGCACAATGCGCGTGTAGTGGCCGGTCGGGTCCAGCACCAGCTGCGCGCTCACGCCCGGCGCCCCACCCTCGATGCCGTAAGCAACCAGTTGACCCGGCGCTCCGGTCGGCGCTCCCGGCGGACGCGGCACCAACGTGTTCAGCAACGTCACCGTCTCCGGCTTGAGCAACTTGCCGCCGTTGACCGCCTGCGTGAACTTGAGCAAATCACTCGCGCTCGCCTGCAAGCCGCCCGCGGGCGAACCGCGCCCCGGATGCTGGCCCGTGAAATCCTGTCCGTTCTCGTAACTGCGCGCGACCGTCGGCGGCAGTTTTGCGCGGTTGAAAAATCCCGAGTGCGCCATGCCCGCCGCGTCGAGCACGTGGTGCTGCACGTAGTCGAAATAATTTTCCCCGCTCACCGCTTCGATAACCATGCCGAGCACGATGTAACCGGCGTTCGAGTAACGATTGCTCGCGCCGGGCTCGAACTCGAGCGGCTTGTCCATGAAGAGCGGCAACAGGTGCTTGAGCTCTGTCATGCTCATGAAATCCGGGATGGTGTCGCGAAATTCACCGAAGATGTCTCCCAGGCCGCTCGTGTGCAGCAGCAGTTGCCGGATCGTGACTTTGTCGGCCACGGCCTTGTTCGGATAATCCTTCAGGTGCTGGCCGACCTTGTCGTCAAGATGCAGTTTGCCCTGCTCCATCAATTGCAGAGTCGCCGTCTGCGTGAAAAGCTTGCCGATTGACGCGATGTCGAACGCGGTGTCGACCGAGTTCGTCGTGCCGCGGTTCTGGTCGGCGAAACCCCACGCGCCGTTCACGAGTGGCTCGCCGTCTTTCGCCCAAATGATGCTGCCAGAGAAGCGTCCGTCCTCCGCCAGTTTGTCCGCGAGTGCCTTGATCGCCGCGGCGAGTTCTGCGTCGTTCTTCGGTTGCGGCATCGCCTTCGCCTCGGGATAGACCTGCGGCGGACCGTCGTCGCCCCCGCCGATGACGATGCGTTGCCCCGGGCCACCAGGCCCGCCGGGTCCGCCGGGTCCGCGCCTGATAATCATCGGTCCGCCTGGACCACCCGGACCTCCGGGGCCTTGGCGGATGATCCGCTGACCACCGCCGCCGGGCCCACCCGGGCCGGGACCTTGCTCAACGACAACTCCGCCAGGAGCTGCCGCCTCTTTTTCTTTCTCCGGAGCTGGGTGCTGCGCGTGCAACGCGGCATTG
>JANXWT010000476.1 GCA_025351035.1 Opitutia bacterium
GTCGCCGGCACAATCCACCACGGCGGCATCGTCGCGGTCATCCGCGAGCGGCCGCTGTCGCGCGTAACCAATGCGACCATCGCCGCGTGGGCGAAAGCCCGCGCACCACTGCTGCTGCTCGACCGCGTGAGCAACGCGCACAACCTCGGCGCCATTGCCCGCACTGCGGCGTTCTTCGGCGTGCGGGCGATCATTTTGCCCGACAGTCCCGCGCAGGCCTTGCCCGGCGAAGCGGCGTTCCGTGTCGCCGAAGGCGGGATGGAGTTTGTGGAATTTTTCCGGGTCGTCTCGCTGCCGGGTTTCTGTCTCGAACTGAAGCGCCAATTTTGCCTCGTCGGCACAAGCCTGCGCGGCAACCAACTTTCGCCCGCGGCGGCGAAGGAGCGCGGGCTCACGAAGCCGCCGGCGATCATCCTCGGCAACGAGGAGAAGGGCCTCTCGCCCGAAGTCGCGGCCCTGTGCGACCGCCTCGTGAAGATTCCCGGCGCCAATACGGTGGAGTCGCTAAACGTGTCGGCTGCCGCGGCGGTGCTCTGCTGGGAATTTTTCGGCCGGCGCTGACTCACGGACAGTGGAGCGCGAAATTCTCGCCGTTCAATCGATCTGCCGGAGCACCGCGCGGACAGGCGAACCGTCGCCACCGACGATGCGGAGCGGGAGTGCGATCAACTCGTAAGTGCCGGGAGCGACGGCCTGCAGGTCGAGGTTTTCGAGAATGACAATGCCGCTGCGGCCGAGCGCGTGGTGGATTGGCAGGTCTTTGCTCGTCGGTGCGTCGACCGAGGGCACGTCGAAACCGCAGAGCTTCACGCCGCGCGCCGCGAGCCAGGCAGGGACGTCGGGCGCAAGCAGCGGCCAGTTCTCGGGGAAGAGCGCGGGATTCGTCCACGAGTCGGTTTTGAAAAGAACTCGCGGCGTCTTGGAAAAGTCGTGCAGCGAAAGCAGGTCGACCGTGATCGTGCCGTGGCCGCGGACATCAACGACGAGCGCGGGGCCGACGTAAGACTCGGGCGGCACCTGATCGATGCGCGCGCCGGCGTCGTCGTAATGAAACGGCGCGTCAGCGTGCGTGCCGTTGTGGACGCTGGTCGTCAATTTACCGACGTTGACGGACGAGCCCTGCGTCTTGGCGGCGACGAACTGAAAATCCGCTGGCGTATCGCCGGGCCAGTTGGGCATGCCGGCATGGATCGGGCGCGAGATGTCGATGAGCTTCATGTGACGAGCGCGCGTTGCGCCGGGAATTTTTCGTGGGCGCGAGTGAGAAAAATATTCTTCAACCGAGCGACGGTTTCCGTGCAGTCGGCAAAGGTGTTATAGAGCGCGGTCGGCGCCAGGCGGATGATGTCGGGTTGCCGGAAATCCGGCACGACGCCCGCGGCCTTCAGCGCCTGCGCGAGTCGCCACGCGTCGGGGTGGGCGAGGGCAACATGGCCGCCGCGGCGCTCCGGCTCGCGCGGATTGGCGACGCTGCAGCCGAACTCCGTCAGTTCGGTGTCGATCAGTTCCATCAAGTAGGACGTGAGCGCGAGCGACTTGGCGCGCAGCGGTGCGACGCCGCCGGCCTCGGCGAAAATTTCCAGCGAGCCCTGCAAGGGCGCGAGGCTCAACACGTGCGGTGTGCCGATCTGCAGCGCCTCCGCGCCGGCGGCGGCTTCGTGGGTGTGCGAGAGGGCGAAGCGGCGGTCTTTGCGCACGCCCCACCAGCCGGCGAGACCGGTCGTGCGGCCGAAGTGCCGGCGGTTGAGATAGAGCGCGCTCGTGGCACCGGGACCGGCGTTGAGGAATTTGTAGGAAGACCAAAAGGCGAAATCCACGCCGTCGCGGTCGAAGTCGTGCAACACCGCGCCGATGGAGTGCGAGCAATCCCAGCCGATGACGATGCCGCGTGCGTGGGCCTCGCGGGTGAGGCGCGCGACGTCGAGCAACTGGCCGCTCATGTAGAGCACGGCGGGCAGCATCGCGAGCTGCACGTCGGGCGTCAGCGCGGCGATGATGTCGTCGTCGTGCAGCGTGCGGCCGTCGCGGCTGCGGATTTCGCGCAAGTGTGTGGTTGGATCGAGACCGCGCTGGCGCAGGTGGCTGCTGAGCGCGTGGGCGTCGGAGGCAAAGTTGAGCGAGTCGGCCACGATGATTTTGCGCGCCGCGTTCGGGTCGAACAGCGTGGCGAGCAACTGGTGGAGATTGACGGTGGTCGAGCCGGTGACGGCGATTTCGTCGGGTGCGGCGCCGACAAGTTGTGCGAGTTTCGCCGCGAGATCGTCGGTGAGTGTCAGCCACGGGGGCGTGGCGTCACTCCAGCCGTTGATGCCGAGCGTGCGCCACTCGTTGAGCGCGCGCTGGAGCGAAGCCTCCGCGCGATGCGAGAGCAGGCCGAGCGAATTGCCGTCTAGGTAGATTTGTCCTGGCGGCAAATGGAACTCCGTGCGGAACCGCGCGAGCGGGTCGGCTCGGTCCAGTTCGGCGGCACGATGGGCAAGCGCGTGGGGAGACAGACGCATCGCGGAAGCGTCGCGGATATTACGACCGGAGCAAACGCAAAGCGCAGCTGGCACCCGCCGTGGCACGAACCGATTATATTGGGACCGTTCATGGGCATCCTTCGCTAATCGGCTCGCGGCGACGCGACTGGACCGCTAACCACTCCGGCATGAAAACACCGGTGTGGGACGATGCCGTCTGGAAACCGCTGCCGAAACTCGAGGGCACGGTGCGCGCTGACGTGTGCGTGGTCGGTCTCGGCGGTTCCGGTCTGGCGGCGCTCGCGGAGTTGCAGGCGCTCGGAGTCAGCGCGGTGGGCATCGATGCACGGGCGGTCGGCGCCGGCGCGGCGGGTCGCAACGGCGGCTTCGTGCTGGCGGGCCTCGCGAAGTTTTTCCACGAGACGTGCGTGGCGTTCGGCCGTGAGACCGCGGCTGCGATCTATCGCGCGACGGCGGAAGAGATCCAACGGCAAGCGATGGAGATGCCGGGTATCATCCGGCTCGACGGTTCGCTGCGACTCGCGGCGGACGCCGAAGAGCTGACGGATTGTCGTGCGCAACTGGCGGCACTGCGGGAATGCGGATTTGCCGCCGAGTGGTATCGCGGGCCCGAGGGCGAGGGCCTGTTGCTGCCGGCGGACGGCGTCATGCAACCGCTGCGGCGCGTGCGCGCGAGGGCGGCGAAGCTGGGCGGACAGTCGGTGTCGCTCTATGAAAACTCGCCGGTGCGCCGCATGGTCCCGGGCTCGGTCGTGACCGAAGCCGGCACGGTGCTCTGCGGCACGGTGATCGTGGCGGTCGACGGCAAGTTGGAAAAAATCTTCCCAGAACTCGTGCCTCGTGTGCGGACCGCGCGCTTGCAGATGCTCGCGACAGCGCCTGCACCCGAG
>JANXWT010000047.1 GCA_025351035.1 Opitutia bacterium
CCCGACGACCCGAAGCAAACTCTCACCGTCGAAACCACGCCGCATCTGCGCAACTGCATCGGCCACGACGTCGTCACCGCCAGCGGTACCACGCTCCTCGGTTCCGACGACAAATCCGGCGTCGCCATCGTGATGACCGCCGCGCGCCACCTGCTCGCCCATCCGGAAATTCCCCACGGCGTCATCCGCCTTTGCTTCAACCCCGACGAGGAAATCGGCCGCGGCGTGCACAAGCTCGACCTCGCCGCCGTCGGCGCCGTCGCCGCCTACACGCTCGACAGCGAACTGCCGGGCCAAGTCGATTTCGAGACGTTCAGCGCCGACGCCGCCGTGCTTGAGATCGTGGGAGTCGCCTCGCATCCCGGCTGGGCGAAGGGCGTCATGGTCAACGCCGCGCGCATCGCCGGCCGTTTCCTCGCCGCGCTCCCGCGCGAACTCGCCCCCGAGACCACGGGCGGCCGCGGCGGTTTCATCCACCCGCTCGAATGCGTCGCCTCCGCCGAGAAAGCGACCGTGCGCATGATCCTCCGCGACTTCGAACTCGCCGGCCTCGCCGCCCAGCACGCGTTGCTCAAAAAAATCGTCGCCGAGCTGCAAGCCGAGGAGCCGCGCGCCAAACTCGAACTCACCATCAAGGAACAATACCGCAACATGCGCTACTGGCTCGAGAGCGACATGCGCGCCGTCGAGTTCGCCCGCGAAGCCATCGTGCGCGCCGGCCTCAAACCGTTCTCCGATTCCATCCGCGGCGGCACCGACGGCTCCGCGCTCACCGCGCGCGGCCTCCTCACGCCGAACATTTTCGCCGGCATGCACCAAGTCCACAGCGAGCGCGAATGGGTCAGCCTGCAGGACATGGCCAAAGCCGTCGAAACCCTCCTCCACCTCGCCCAAGTCTGGGAGGAGAAGAGCTGAGTCATGGTGAATCAGCGCTTATGGCTTAATAAATGTCTACACTCGCTCATGGTCTCTGCGGCTCCGCCGGCGAATATTACGTTGCAGCTGAGCTTTCTCATCGCGGTTTTCTTGCCACGGTCACGAACCGCGGCGCGGAGAATGTAGACATTCTGGCGGCGCGCCCGAAATCAGGTCGCGCACTGAAACTTCAAGTGAAGTCGTCGCAGGGTTCCAAGGTGCATTGGATTCTCGGGCAGAAAGATGAAGCCGATCGCGGCGTCGGTTATTTCTACGTTTTCGTGAGCCTTCACGCACCAGGTGAACGCCCAGATTTTTTCATAGTGCCTGAGCATATCGTAGCAAACGCAGTGAAGCACAGCCACCGCGCATGGCTCGCTGGCAAGAAAAAGAATGGCGAGGCACGAAAGGATTCGAAAATGAGAGGATTCGGCAAAGAGGCCGTTCTCTACAAAGAAGCGTGGCACCTACTCGAAGAAGAGGTCACGTAAATGGCTCCATGATACTAATGGGGTGAGGCAAGAAACATGACCTTCGCAATCAAAGCTGAGGTGAGTGATCTGCGGGCGAAGGCGTTCACGTTTCGCGCGCAGAAGACCATGTATGGCGGCAAGCGTGTCGCCGCGGGCGACACGATCTTCGTCTTCGCGAGCGAGAACGAGGGCGGGCCGGGTCTCATCGCAAGCGGCGTCGTGACTTCGGCCATCCCGACTCCGCGGAAGCCCGGCATCGCCCGGCAGACTCCGCGCGTGAGCATCACCGTCAAACGCACCGCGCTCGCGAAGCGGCGCTTGGGGCGGAGCGAACTGAAAGCGTTTTCTGACTGGCACGACGGCCGGCCTGAGACCGAACTGAATTTCAAATACTACCGTCAGGCCACGAACAAGATCGTCGGCCTCTCCGAAGAAGCGGTGGCGTTCCTCCGTGGATACTTTCACCACTGAGTGGAAAATTGACGGGGCTGACTTTGGGGATTGGAGAAGACGACTACGAGCCGATGTTCTTAATCGCCCGTTGCAGGTTTTGAGTTGGCTACCGCGGAGTTGACCGCCGGACAACACGGACAACCTAGCCGCCATGAAGGGCGAATTCTCCGCAATCATCGAGACGGCCCCCGAGGGCGGCTATTGGGCGATTTGCCCGGAGGTGCCCGGCGCGAACGGTCAGGGCGAGACGGTCGAGGAAGCCAAGGAAAGTCTCCGGGCGGCGATCCGCCTGGTCCTTGAAGACCGCTTGGAAGACACCCGCCGCGGCCTGCCCGGCGACGCGATCCAGACGGTCGTCGTCGTCTGACATGAAACACCGCGATCTCGAAAAGCGGCTGCGGCACGCGGGGTGTTACCTGAAGCGTGAAGGCGGCGCGCACTCCCTGTGGATCAATCCGCGGACGGGCGTCGCCGAAGCGATTCCCCGGCACACCGAAGTCAAGGGCCGCTCGCCAAGAAAATCCTGAAGTCGCTCAATGCTGAGTGAGCGACCGATCCGCATGCACCAAGTCCACAGCGAGCGCGAATGGGTCAGCCTGCAGGACATGGCCAAAGCCGTCGAAACCCTCCTCCACCTCGTCCAAGTCTGGGAGGAGCGAGGCTGAGCCGCCTGCCCTGTGTCGTTCACCTAGCCGCGCTCCGACCCATTTGGGTTGAGCTTTACGCGGGTAATAAATCACCCCGCAAAAGCTCAACTGGGGAAAGTCGGGGATAGATATTCAGTCGCTTCAGTCATCTCCTCAGCGCCGTGACGCCCCCTTGCAAAGCTCAACCCAGTTGCGGTAAATAACACTGATCGGCAGAAGAAAGATGCCCAAGCCAAACTACACACTAGCGTTCATTACCGACCAGAAAGGGCAGCTTTTTGTGCACGCAGATACCAAGGGTCTCGCTCATTTGATCGGCTCGAGCCCGGGTGGTTGGCGACGAAGAGCACGGGACCCTTCGGAACGCGCTCGGCGTGGAAAACCTCGATGCGCCGGAAGTAGGCGCCGAGCAAAAAGCGGATGAGCGCCTCCGCCGGCAATTGCACGAGGCGCTCAATCAAGGTCATGGTGCGCCCGGCCGAGCGGCCGTCTCACTTCGACTTCATGACCCAGACGCCGTCCCAGACGCCCTCGGGGGGATGGGCCTTCAGATATTCGCAGCGCTTGATGTAAGTGCCGCTGAGTTTGTCGTTGGGATTCAGTTCAAGGCCGCCACTGAACTGCGTGATGGCACGGTCGAACTCGCCGCTGCGGTAGTATTTCAGACCGGCTTTGAAGTGGTTCACGACCTCGGGGAGATTGGGGAACGACTCGTCGGTGTGGAAATCGAGAATCTCGTAGACACTCACGGGCTCGGTCTTGCCTTTCACGACGACGAGGTCGATCTCGCGCATGCGGAAGGAGCCTTTGAGTTTCCTGACCGTGGCCTCGCTGGCGAGGATCTGGGCGGAGTATTCCTTGCACGCGCTCTCGAGGCGCGAGGCAAGGTTCACGCCGTCGCCAATGACGGTGTAGTCCATGCGCTTGGGCGAACCGATGTTGCCGGACACGATAGTGTCGGTGTTGAGACCGATGCCCATGAGGATC
Source organism: Opitutia bacterium (assembly GCA_025351035.1). Lineage (GTDB taxonomy): Bacteria > Verrucomicrobiota > Verrucomicrobiia > Opitutales > Opitutaceae > JACQFT01. Next base: position 3,476 of record JANXWT010000047.1, read on the forward strand.
GGCTTCTGGCCGCGGGTGGCGCGGAGGCGGTTGAGCGCGTTGAGCTCGTTGATCATCGCGATCGCGGCGCGCATCGCGCGGTCGGGGTCGTCCTCGTGTTTCACGGGGATGCCGAACTCGGCCATGAGCGCGTCGCCGATGAATTTGTCGAGCATGCCGCCTTCCTGCGTGATGCAGTTCACCATGAGGGTGAAATATTCGTTGAGCAGCAGGACGGTGCCCTGTGCGCCGAGTTCCTCGGTGAGCGTGGTGAACGAGCGGATGTCGGAGAAGAGCACGGTGGCCTCGACGCTCTGGCCGCCGAGGATGTCGCCACCGCCGGCGAGGAGCTGGTCGGCGAGGCCGGGGTCCATGTAGCGCGACATGGTGGACTTCATCCGCTTCTCCGAGGAAATATCCTCGATCATCAGCATCGTGCCGAGCCGTTTTCCCTTGAGGCTGATGAGCGGCTGGATGGTGAAGTTCACATTGAGCTTCTCTTCGCCGATGGTCATCTCGGTGTCCATGATGACATCGGAGGCGTTGCTGCCCGCGCCCTTGGTGATGCGTTCGTTGACCCACTGGTTGGGGCCGGTGAAGAACTCGCTCGCGAGGTGCGAGATGACCGCGGCCTCGGTCGAGCGCAGGATGCGGTAGCCGGAGGCGTTGCAAGTCTGGATGCGGCCGTCCTCGTTGAGCGTGATGACGCCGCTCGACATGGACTCGAGCACGGACTGGTTGTAATTCTTCA
>JANXWT010000086.1 GCA_025351035.1 Opitutia bacterium
GCCGAACTCGCGCGAGAGATCGCGCATGATGCGCACGAACTCCGCGCGCGCCACGATCGACGCCGCCGCGACCACGGGGTCCTCCTCGGCCTTCGTGCGCATCGCGAGGGCGAATCGCTCGAGGCCCTTCTTCTTCAGCTCGCGCTGCACGAGGGGTTCTTTGGAAAACTGGTCGAGCAGGCCGCGCGGCACCCACTTCTTGTCCAGCGCCGCCTGCAACGCGTCGGCGTGGTGCGAGGCGAGCAACCGGTTGAGACTGGCGTAGGGCCGGCCCATCGTGCGGTTGTAGTCGGCCATCTCCATGCGCCGCGTCTCCACGACGACTCCCGGCGTGTGGCGGATGAGCTCATCGAGCTTGAGAATCTGCGCGTCGACGATCGTCTTGCTGTCGCGCACGCCGACGGCCAGCCACGCGCGCACCGCCTCCTCGCCCGCAATGACGGTCGCCGCCACCACCGGGCCGAACAGGTCGCCTTTGCCGCTCTCGTCGAGCCCGGCGTGCGGTTCGAACCAGTCGGGATGCAGCACCTCGTCGTAGCCGAGCTTCGGCGCGCCGGTGACTTCGGCTTCAATGACGTTCTGCACAAAATCCTCCGTGTCCTTGCCGGCCACGACCACCTTGCCGCTCTCGTAGGCGGTCACGTTGACCTTCGGGCCCTTGAACGCGAAGCGCGCATACGGCACTTCGGCGGACTCCCAATCCTTGGCCGCGCACGCCGCGCGCAATTTCGCCATCTGCCCGTCGTCGAGCTTGATGGTATAGCTGGTGATCTTCTTGGGCTTTTCCCCGGCGGCGTCGGTCCGTTTGGGCATGGGTTTAGATGGCCACAAAAAGGCGCAAAAACACACACAAAAGTGTTTCCAACTTCTGAACCATAGCTTTTGAAACCACTAATGGGTTTCACCAAGGGTGAAACTTTCGACTACCCCTCCGACTGATCGTCTCCGGTGCAGGTTCGGGGGGCCTGCTGATCGCAGGCCAAAAAAAGCCGGCGATTAACCGGCCCTAAATCAATCGTGGTGACGATCAGTCACCATGCACCTCAAAGGATTCATCATTGATGAATCCCATTAGTGGTTTCCTAACTGGCTTCTCATTATTGTGTCTCTTCGTGACTTTTTGTGGCTAAACCTGCCGGTTACGTGGCCAAGCCTCCCAAACTCACTACCCACCATCGCGCCGCCTTCCGCCGCGCCCTGCACGGCTGGTATGCGACGGCGCAACGCCAGCTCCCGTGGCGCGACGCCCCCTCGCTCTACCAGACGGTCGTCAGCGAGTTCATGCTGCAGCAGACTCAGGTGACGACCGTGCTGCCCTACTTCGCGCGCTGGCTGCACGAACTGCCGGACTTCGCCAGCCTTGCGGCCGCGCCCGAATCAATGGTCATGAAACTCTGGGAGGGCCTCGGCTACTACTCCCGCGCCCGCAATCTCCACAAACTTGCCCAAGCCGTCACCGCCATGCCCGCGCCGCCGCGCACGCCCGCGGAGTGGCGCGAATTGCCCGGCGTCGGCCCTTACACCGCCGCCGCCATCACGAGCATTTCGTTCGGGGAACCCGTCGCGTGCGTCGACGGCAACGTCGTGCGCATCCTAGCGCGACTGACCGGCGAAGGCCGCCTGTTCCGCGACGGTTCCGAAGCCGCCAAGCATTTCACGCCGCTTGCCGACCAACTCGCCGACGGCCCCGACGCTGGCACGCATAATCAGGCGATGATGGAACTCGGCGCCACCGTCTGCCTTCGCCGGCCACCGCGCTGCACCATCTGCCCCGTTGCAAAATTCTGCGCCGCACGCGCGCGCGGTGAACCCGAGAAATTCCCGTGCCTCAAACCGAAGCAGATCGAGCGACGCACCGTCGCCCGCGTCTGGTGCGAACACGACGGCCGCCTGCTCCTGCGCCGCGCGCACGCCAAGGCGAAGCGTCTCGCCGGCCTGCACGAATTGCCCGAGCCCTGCGATCTCGGTCTTAAGACGCCCGACGAAAAATCGCTCCTCGTCCGGAAACGCCGCGCGATCACGCGCCACCGGATCACCGAGCCGATCTACGCCGTAAAACCCACCGCCATACTCAAAAAGCGCAGCGCCGCCAACGCGTCGCTTGAGTGGATTTCCCTTTCCGATCTCGACCGCGTGGCGCTTTCCGGACCACACAAACGGTGGATCAGAGAACTAACCGAGACCCGTAAAAACCAGCTTCCGCTCACCGTCCGAACCGCTGCGCCACGAGCTGCTCGACGCGATTCTTGGATTTGATCACGTCCTCAACGGGGATGCGCGGGTGGAGCTCGATCACGAGCGTGTGGTCGATCCGCCAGAATTTGCTGACCATCTCGAAATCGATTTTGCCAGAACCGATGCCATGGTGGTCGTGGCCTTCGGCGCTGACATCGTGCAGGTGGAAGCCGATGAGGTTGGGAGAATTTTTCTCAAGGTGCTCCCGGTGGCTGAGCACACCCAGGCTCTCCTTGATGTCGGCGTGGCCGGTGTCGTGCCAGTAGCCGCAGGCCTGCGGCCGGGCAAAATGCGCGAGGAGGTCGCCGTGATCGGCGTCGAGCGGGAGTTCCTCCAGATGCTCGCGGTTCTCAAAGCCAAGTTTCAGGCCTTTCTGCTCGGCGTAGGGCAGCAGCTCGCCGACGGACACCTTCATGTTCTCCCAGAAGACGGGCATGCGCGCCCTCATCTTTTCGAGCGCCCCGGCGAGGAGGTGCTGATAATCGGCGTCGTTGGGCCGGTCGGCCTTGGGGTGGGCGCGCAGGTAGTTGCTGACCTTGCGGGCGGGGTTGAGCCAGAAAAATTCCACCGCCCCGAGATGCAGGACAACTTTTTCCGCGCCGACCTGATGCGCGAGATCCAGCGTGCGCTTGCTCTGGCGCAGCCACTGGTCGCGCTCGCGGGCGTCGCGGGACGACGGCAGGTAGATGTTGGGCGCAGCGTGCATGACACCGGGCGGCAACGGACAGAAATTGTGCGTGGAGGCGACCTTGACGATGCCTTCTTCGACCGCTCGGAGAATGCCGGGGACGAGCGGAATTCGGATGCCGTGGCTGAGTTCGACCCATTCAAATCCGAGGCCGGCCATCTCCTTCAGCATCTCATAACCGTCTTGGTGACGGTGCGAGCACCAGCAGGTTGAGAGGGCGACGATGGGCTTCATCCGGGTCAATTAGGAGAAAAGGTTTTGCGTTGAAAGCAAGCCGCTTAGCTCCGATGGCCCTGATTTCCGGCCGCAAAAAAACGGCCGGCGTCCGGGGACACACGGCCGTGGAAAGAAACGGACCAGCTCAGTTCGCGTAGCGGGCGCGCAGCATCGCCGTGAAAGCCGCAACCTTGTTCTTGCGGCGGCGCTTCTCGCAGGGCTTTTCGAAGTAGCGCTTGGCGCGCACGTCTTTGATGATGCTTTCGCGTTCGAGCTTCTTCTTCATGCGGCGCAGGGCACGGTCGATGGGCTCGTTTTTGCGGATCTTGATCTCGATGGACATGGGAAAGGGATGGGTTCTGAAGGACGAAAAGTTCAAAATCAGCCAGCGGCCCGCCCCACCGTCAACCCCTATTTTCCAACCGGCGCCACTCGGTTACATACCAGCCGGTAGCCGTCCGGCTAAGCCATGGCCGCGAACGGAGTTAGGCGGGCCTCTCCGGGCTTCTCCGTCGCCACCTGCCTTGGCGCCTCGGCATTATTCGACGGGGTGCTTTGGGCTTGCGGGGGTCCCGGTGCGGCTGTCCCATCAAAAACCGTGGGTTCCGCCGACCAGAATTTCGTCCATCTGCATGTCCACAGCGACTACAGCCTGCTCGACGGCGCCTGCCGCATCGACCGTCTGATCAGCCGCGTCGCGGAGCTGGGCCAGACTTCCGTGGCCCTGACCGACCACGGGGTGCTGTTTGGCGCGATCGATTTTTTCAACACGGCCAAATCCAAGGGCGTCAAGCCGCTCATCGGCTGCGAGATTTACCTCGTCGAGGGCTCGCGACTGGAGAAAACCGCGCGCGTCGAGGGGGAGAAGAGTTTCTATCACATGGGCCTGATCGCGAAGAATGCGCGGGGCTACGCCAACCTCCTCAAGCTCGTCACCGACGCCCACCTGAAGGGTTTCTATTACAAGCCGCGCACCGATCTTGCCACCCTTGCTGCGCACGCCGACGGCCTCATCGCGTTCAGCGGCTGCCTCGCCGCCCTCATCCCGCAGATGCTGCTGAACAACCGTTGGGAGGACGCGCGCCAAGCCACCGGGCGTTTCATCGAGATGTTCGGCCGCGAAAACTTCTTCATCGAGCTGCAGGACCACGGCATTCCCGAACAGCTCCGCATCGCCCCGCTGCTGCTGAAGCTGGCCGCGGAGTTCAGACTGAAGGTCGTGGCGACAAACGACGTTCACTACGTCAACGCTTCCGACGCCTCGCCGCACGACACGATGCTCTGCATCCAGACGGGCGCGAAGCTCGAGGACACCGACCGCATGCGGTTCGACACCCCGCAGTTCTACCTGAAGAACCGCGCCGAGATGGAGCGCCTGTTCATCGATGTGCCGGAGGCGGTCACCAATACCCAGGCCGTCGCCGAGATGTGTGACGTGACCATCGAGTTTCCCACCGGCAACGAGCGCTACCCGAAGTATCCGCTCCCCGTCGAGGTGAAGACCGACCGCGCCGGCTATCTGCGCGACCTCTGCATCGCCGGCCTGCAAACGCGCTACGGCGTCGACTACCATTCGCCCGCTACGCAGAAGGACCCCGCGCTCGCGCAGACGCTCGTCGAGCGCCTCGATTTCGAACTCGGCATCATCCAGAAGACAGGGTTCCTCGACTACTTCCTCGTCGTCTGGGATTTCATCGCATGGGCGAAACAGCACGGCATTCCCGTCGGCCCCGGCCGCGGCTCGGGCGCCGGTTGCATCGTGGCCTACCTGCTCGGCATCACGAATCTC
>JANXWT010000106.1 GCA_025351035.1 Opitutia bacterium
GCCGACCTCATCCCCAACCTCGTCGCCACTGTCTCCGGCGCGGCGAACTTCGAAAAGTCCACACTGACCGAAGTCACCAACGCCCGCGCGTCTGTCGGCAAGGTGCAGATCAATCCCGGCACGGCGCCCACCGACGCCGCGCAGCTCGCCGAATTCGACAAGGCACAGGGTCAGCTCGGCTCCGCGCTGTCGCGCCTGCTTGTCGTCGCCGAGCGCTATCCCGATCTGAAAGCCACCGGAAATTTCGCGACGTTGCAATCGCAGCTCGAAGGCACGGAGAACCGCATCTCGGTTGAGCGCGGCCGCTTCAACGACACGGCCCGCGACTACAACTCCGCCATCAAGCGCGTGCCGTCGGTCTTCTTCGCCGCCGCGCTCGGCTTCAAGGAAAAGGCTTATTTCACTGCGACCGCTGGCTCCGACAAACCGCCGCAAGTGCAGTTCGACTTCGGTGCCAAGCCCGTTCCACCGAAACCGTAAGACAAAATGACCATCGGGGCCGCAACCACCGCAGCGTGCGTAGGGGCGCAGTCTTGCTGCGCCCGCTCGGCGGGCAAACCCTTTGGACGCAGCGAGACTGCGCCCCTACTCGCAATCACCTGTCTCCGCCCGTGAAAATTCTGCTCCGGCTCCTGCTGGTCGCCGCCGCCCTCGCGGCTGGTGCCGGGCTGCGCGCGATCGAGCGAATCCCGCCGGCGCCGCCACGCTATTTCAATGACTACGCCGGCACCGTTTCGGCGCAAACTGCGAACTCGCTCAACTCCCAGCTCGAGCAATACGAGCGGGCATCGTCGAACCAGTTGCTCGTCGCAATCTACCCGCAGATGGAGACCGACTCGTCCGTCGAAGACTACACCGTGCGGGTCGCGCAGGCGTGGAAGGTCGGGCAAAAAGGCAATAACAACGGCGCCGTGCTCTTCATCTTCAAGAACGACCGCAAGCTCTACATCCAGGTCGGCTACGGTCTCGAGGCGACACTAACGGACGCCACGGCGCACGACATTGTCGAGAACATCCTGAAGCCGCGCTTCCGGCAGGGCAGTTTCGACGCCGGTCTCCGCGAGGCGGTCGCCGCCATGATCGCCGCCACCAAGGGCGAATACCGCGGCACGGGCCGCACGCGGGCGGAAGCCCGCGACTCCGGTGGCGCGCCCATCGGGCTCATTGCCTTCATCATCATCGCGGTGGTGTTCGCCGTCATCCGCTCGCAACAGCGCGGCGTGATCATCGGTGGTCGCCGGCGCTCCGGCTTCGGAAATGTTTTTTGGACCGGCGGAGGGGGCGGCTGGTCGGGCGGGGGCGGCGGATTTTCCGGCGGCGGCGGCAGTTTCGGCGGCGGCGGCGCAGGAGGGAGCTGGTGAAAATGAAACACACGGCCTTTGTCGATCAGCTCGACCACCGCGTCATCGAAGCCGCCATCGCGCGCGCGGAGCAGCTCACGTCCGGCGAGATCCGCGTCTTCATCTCGCCCAAGCCCGCACCGGAGCCCGTCGCCGCGGCCCAGAAAATTTTCACCAAGCTCGGGATGACCGCGACCAAGCACCGCAATGCCGTGCTGATCTTCGTCGCGCCGTCGTCGCAGACTTTTGCGGTGATCGGCGATGAGGGCGTGCATGCGAAATGCGGCGAAACTTTTTGGGGCGAGATCGCCGCGGCGATGAGCGGACACTTCCGCGCCGGCAAATTCACCGCCGGCGTCGTGCACGGCGTCGAACGGGCGGGCGCATTGCTCGCCGAGCACTTCCCGCGGCAGCCCGGCGACATCGACGAGTTGTCCAACACCGTCGTCACGCGGCCGCCGGTGATCTGACACCCGGCGCCGGATGACGGTCTATTCGGGCAGCGCGGTGCTTCAGCCCGTGGAAGAATCCCGCCCAGCGGTTTGTCATCTATTATATGACAAACCTACCTGCCCCGAACGAGTCCGCGGGATACTTGTAATCCAATAGACTACAAACTCACGGGACGCAGACGCGGGCTGAAGCACCGCTCTACCCAAGGCATCGTTGCCAGCTGCCGCCTCAAATTTTTGCTCGTTGGCTGGGCGCATCCGCCGCATAAGTCGGGGCGCGTCACCATCCCATGAGCGAACCCCGCACGATTCTCTGTCTGGCCAGCTTCCACAAGGGCCACGAATTCCTCCGCGAAGCCAAGGCGCAGGGCTGGCGCGTTTATCTCCTCACCTCCAAATCGCTCGACTGCGCCGAGTGGCCGCGCGAATCGCTCGACGACATCTTCTTCATGCCCGACGTCGACAAGGTGTGGAACCGCGCCGACACGATCCGCGCCGTCAGCTACATGGCGCGCACGCGTCGGATCGACCGCATCGCCGCGCTGGATGACTTCGATGTTGAGACCGCCGCCGCGCTGCGCGAGCACCTGCGCGTGCCCGGCATGGGTGAGACGACCGCCCGTTATTTCCGCGACAAGCTCGCCATGCGCCTGAAAGCCCGCGAAGCCGGCATCGCCGTGCCCGAATTCACCGCCGTCATCAACCACGACGACTTGCGCGAGTTCATGCGCACCGTGCCCGGCCCGTGGCTGCTCAAGCCGCGCCTGCAAGCCTCGGCGCTCGGCATTTTCAAGATCAACCATCCCGACGAACTCTGGCCGCGCCTCGAGCAGCTCGGCGACGAACAGTCGTTCCACCTCCTCGAGAGTTTCATCCCCGGCCAGGTTTTCCACGTCGACTCGATCATCTCCGAACGCCGGCCGGTGTTCGCTATCGCCGCACGTTACGGCGCGCCGCCGCTCGACGTCATGCACGGCGGCGGCATCTTCACGTCGTCGATCTGCGAGCACGGCTCGGACGACGAACGCGCGCTTATCGCGGCCAACGCCGCCGTGCTCCGCGCGATGGGCCACGTGCGCGGCGCCTCGCACACGGAGTTCATCAAGGCGGCCGACGGCACGTTTCATTTTCTCGAAACCTCCGCGCGCGTCGGCGGCGCGAACATCATGGACCTTGTGCAGGCCGCTACCGGACTCAACCTTTGGGCCGAGTGGGCCAAAGTCGAGTTGCTCGAAGCCGCCTACAAACCGCATCCGCTGCGTCGTGAATACGCCGGTCTGCTCGTCTCGCTTGCGCGGCAGGAATGGCCGGACCTCGCGGTGTTTCACGAACCGGAGGTCGTCGTGCGCATCGCCAAGCGCCACCACGTCGGCCTCGTGTGGCACTCGAAAAGCTACGCCCGCGTGATGGAGCTTGAACGCATCTATCTCGACCGCGTGAAGCGCGACTACCACGCCAGCAAGCCCGCCCCCGCCAAGGCAACGGACTGAGGCCAACCGGCGGCGGCCACGAGCCTGTCGTTTTGCACGATGGTGTTTTCCAGCAAACTCAAGGCAAGCCTCACGTCCGGAGGGAATTGAATCTTGCCCGTAGATTCTTGTCCGCCATGTTATGCGACATGATCCGGTTGGTTAATACCGTTAGGCGTTCCTAGCCGTCACCCATGAACGAAAGCGCAACGAGCCAGACCGAGAACGGAAGCGCCAAGATTCCGAAGCGCTTCAATTACCGCAAGCTAGCCTTTAGCCATTACCCACAGGTTTGCGCTCATTGCGGCTTCGGCATCCCCGACGCTCTGGAGGTTGCACACATCGACGGC
>JANXWT010000123.1 GCA_025351035.1 Opitutia bacterium
CGCATGATTGTCACCGGTGACATCACGCAGATCGACCTCCCCCGCGCCAAAGCCTCCGGGCTCGTGCAGGCCCCGCGCATCCTGAAAAACATTCCAGGCATCGAGTTTCACACCTTCACCGCGTCCGACGTCGTGCGCCACCCGCTCGTCCAAAAAATCATCGACGCCTACGAGCAAGCCCGCGCTGCCGAAAACGGCCCCGTCTGAAGTGTCATATAATAGATGACATTTTCCTCTCACGTTCTGCCGCGCACCGTCGCCATCCGCAATGCCCACCCTCGCCTCCGGTGCGCGCGGACGGCCGTGGCAAAAATGATCGCCGTCCTCGACGCCCACGCCGCCAAGTTTCGCGGCGGCTGCCCGCCGGGCGAACTTTCCATTGTATTCCTGACCGATGCCGCGCTGGCGAAAATCCACGTCGACTTCATGGACGACCCGACGGCGACCGACGTCATCACGTTCGAGGGCGACACGGCCGCCAGCCTCGCCGGCGAGATCTGTGTCTCCGTTGACACCGCCGCGCGCTTTGTCGGGCTGCCGTTTGCCGGCACGCCGCGCGCCGGTGCCCTCCAAGAATCTTTCTCCTCCGAACTGACGCTCTACGTCGTGCATGGCTGGTTGCACCTCGCCGGCTACGACGATCTTCAGTCCGCGAAAAAACGCCTGATGCGCGCCGCCGAGAAGCGTGCCATGGCTCTGCTCCGTGCGGCGCGGGCGATTCCCGGCTTTGCTTTGTCGAAACCCAAGCGCGCGGTCCGAAAGCGCATCTGAATTCTTTTGCCTCTCGCCGCGTTTATATGACCCTATGGGACCATGCTCGAAACCCGTGTCGTCTCTCTCCGCAACGCCTTCTTCTCCGGCCTACTGCTGCTCGCTCCCCTAGTCGTCACCATCTGGGCGTTCACCAAGATCATTGCTATCGTCGGCGGCAGCTTCCGGCCCTTCTATGATCAGTTTCTGCCCGCCAGCCTGCGGAGTCTTCCTTTTTTCTGGGATATCCTCGCCACTCTCATCGTCATGGCGTTGGTCACGCTCTTCGGCTACGTCTCGCGCTACTTCCTTGGCAAATATTTCCTCAGCGCCGGCGAGCGCGTCATCCAAGGCATCCCCGGAGTCAGTTCCGTTTACAACACCGTCAAGCAGATCGTCGAGACCTTCGGCGGCAAGAACCGCAATATCTTCTCCAAGGTCGTGCTCGTCGAGTTCCCCCGCAAAGGCCTTCATTCCATCGGCTTTCTCACCAACAAAACTCAGGGCGAACCGCAGGCACTCACCGAGGAGGAAGTCTGGACGGTCTTCATCCCCACCACGCCCAACCCGACGAGCGGCTTCCTCGTGCTCGTGCCGCGCCGCAAGATCACCGAGCTCGAAATGTCCGTCGGCGACGGCATGAAGATGGTCATCTCCGGCGGAGCCGTCATGCCCCACTGGCCAAAGACTCAGGGTGTCGTGCTCGTGAAAAATCCCGCGCTCACCGATCCGCACGACTGAGCGTTTGCCAGGCAACCGGCCCGGCCTGACACTGGGCTGGCAGCAACGGTGTCACCTTCCTTCGTCGTTTTCTCCATGCCCGGCCAGCAGCTTCACCCCACCGCCCTGATCCTCTCGCGGCTGCCGTCCGCTTCCGATTCATTCGAGCAGCTTACCGCGTTCGGCGGCGAACACGGTCTGCTGCACTGCCTGCGGCGCGTCCCGTCGAAAAAACCCGCGCCGAACTCCACCCCGCTCGATATTTTCGACGAGGCCGAGCTCTGGCTCGAGTCCTCCAACCAAGGCCGCACGTGGTTCATCAAGGAGCACCGGCTCATCCGCCGCCACACGGGCATCGGCCGCTCCTACGCCGCGCTCCAACGCGCCGCCGCCGTCTCGGGTCTCGTCATGCGCAATCCCGTTTCTGACGAATCGCGCCCGGGGATTGCCGATTTGCTGCGCCACAGTTTCGCCGCGCTAGAAACGAGCGACCGCCCCGAGATTGTCTGGTTCAAGACGCTCTACTGCTTCCTCCGCGACGAAGGCTATCCCGTGAAACAGCAGTGGTGGCCGCTGCTCGACGAAACCGACCGCGGTATCGTCGCCCAACTACTCAGCCAGCCGCTCGCGGCGCAGACGACCGACAACGAAACTGTCGCGCGCCTCGCGGACCGCCTTGAGGATTGGGTCAAGGCCGAGACAGAAATCCGACTCGCTTGAGATGCAATTTTCACTCGACCAACGCACCGCCACGCTGAGCGTCGGTGAATTCTCGGACTTCTCCATCGGCCCACGCGAAGGTCGCGGGGGCGCACAGGGGCTCTGGCGCGCGCAGCTCGGCCAACACTGGCACCAGGAACTGCGGGCGCGCACCGAGACGGAGTTTACAGTAGGAGGGGCCTTACGCCCCGATGTCTTGTTCGAGATCCCCATCGAAGGCCGGCTCATGCGCGGCGGCTGGACGTTCCTCCTCGGCGGCCGCATCGACCAAGTCGTCGGCACAACGCTGCGCGAAATCAAATCCGTCACGCGCGCCCTGCCCGCCCCCGAGGACGAACTCCGCGCCGACTATCCCGCGTATTTTCTCCAGCTCGCCACATACGTTGTTCTCTCCCGGGCCTCCATCCCGTCACTCGTCGCTCGTCACTCGTCACTCTCACCGCTTCGCGGCGAATTGGTCTTTGTCGAAACGTCTTCCGGCCTCGCGCAGACAGTCGCGCTCACGCCGTTCGACGAGGCACTCGTGCTTCACCAACTCGACGCCATCGTCGGGTTTCTCAACCAGCGCCTGCGCGCCACCGAGCGCCGCCGCGCCCTCACCTTCCGTCCGGCGTTCACCGAACTGCGCCCCGGGCAGGAAACGATCCAAGCCGACCTCGCCGCCGCGTTCGCCCGCTCGCCCATCGTTCTCTTCGAGGCACCGACCGGCTACGGCAAGACCGGCTGCACGCTGGAATTCGCGCTCACGCAGCTCCGCTCGGGCCGCTGCTCGCGGCTGATTTGGCTCACCGGCAAATCTACCGGCCAGATCCAGGTCGTGCACACGCTCCAGCAGATGGCCGCCCCGATCCAAAGTAACCTAATAGGTTACTCTGCCCCGCATGTCCCCTCTGGGCGCGCGGAAACGGGTAACCTATTGGGTTACTCTGCGCCCGCGTCGTATTGGCAGGTGCGCAACAAATCCGAGCACTGCGTCAACACTAACTTTCACTGCGTGCGCGACGCCTGCAGCTACCTCGCCGGCGGGGCCGAGCGCTGGCCGCAGAGCGGGCTCGCCAAGTTCTATCTCGACGAGCACCAGCCGCACGACCTCGACACGCTGCGCGAGGCCGGCCGACACGCGCACATTTGTCCCTACGAGATCACGCGCACGGCGCTCGCGTTCAACGATGTCTGGGTCGGCGACTACAACTACGTCTTTGCGCCCGACAATCGTGGCCTCTTCTTCGAGCAGCCGGGCTTTGACGCGAAGGACACTCTGCTCGTGATCGACGAGGCGCACAACCTGCCGGCACGTGTCGCCGACGCCTACTCGCACACCGCCAACGTGGACGCCGCCCACGCGCTGCTCGCCGAACTCGACCATCTACAAGCGCCCGCGCCGCTCACTCTTGCCGTCGACGAGTGGACACGCCTCCTCGGCGCGCTCTGCCCCACGGAATCGCTCGAACCGGCAGTAGAGGCCGACATCGCCGAACTCCTCGCGCGGCTCGCCAATCTCGTCACGACGCACCCACTCGACTACGCCGCGCTCGGACCGCACCACTCGGAAACGCTCTGGCAATTTGCCGCCCTCGCCGAATTCGTCGCCGACACGAAGCTGAAGAAACTTCTCTGGAGTCCACGCGGCGGCGAACTCCGCTTCACCTGCCTCGATGCTGCGCCGATGATTGGCGAGACGCTGCGGTCCTTCGGCGGTGCGATCCTCATGTCGGCGACGCTGCAGCCCTTCGCCAATTTCAAGGAGACATGCGGCCTTGAGACTGGCGACGGCGTCACCACGCTCAGCGCCCCCACACCGTGGCGCGCGGGCTGCTACGACGTGGGCATCGATGTGCGCGTCGACACGACGTTCCGCCAGCGCGGCAACCACTACGGCACCACCGCTTCCACCGTCGAGGCCCTGCATGCGGCGTCCGGCAAAGCGGTCGCGGTTTTCTTTCCCTCCTACGCCTATGCCGAGTCCGTGCTGCGCGCACTGGAGCACGACGGCTCGGTGCTGCGCGCGAGTCTGCAACCGCGTCTGCCGGGGCTCGCCGCACAGGCCGCGTGGGTGGAAGAGAATCTCGCGTTGACCGACGCGCTCTTCCTCGTCCTCGGCAGCAGCTTTGCCGAGAGCATTGATCTGCTCGGCGGCCGTGTGAGCCACGCGATGGTCGTCGGTCCGGCGTTGCCTGAGGTGAACGCCGTGCAGAAAGCACGCCTAAACGCGCTCGCCGGTTTCGGCCGCGACGCCGCCTTTCGGAGCATCTATCAAATTCCCGGACTCCAGAAAGTAAATCAGGCGATCGGCCGGCTCGTGCGCGCGCCGGGCCAGCACGCCAAGGTGCTGCTGCATTGCCGGCGCTTCGCCGACCCGGGCTACGCTTCGCTGCTCGCGCGCGATTACCAATTCGGCCGCGAGATCGCCAGCACCGCCGATCTGCGCGAGTGGCTGGCGACACCGTGACGCATCAGCGCGAGAGAAAATCCCAGTTCCAGAATGTGCTGATCAACGCGGAGCCGATCACCGCGGCAGCGAGCAGACCCTGCGAAACCTCCAGCCGCTTGCTGCGACCGAGATATTGATTGGCAATCACCAGCATCGAGATCCCGAGACACAGAAGTGCCACGGCGACGGCCCGGGCCATTCCCACCGTGCTGCGCATTTTCAGAGGCAGCGGCGTGGTGTAGCGGCTCAAAAATGCACTCAGCACGGTGCATGCGATTAGGCAGAGAGCACCGATCAGCACATAGCGCACCAAGTCCTTGGTGCACGACGCAATCGCCGCCGACGACAGCATCAGACTCATCACCATAAGCACGATGTAACAAATGTCCCTGAACGTCAGCTCGAGCTTTCCGCTGTCAGCATATTTGCTCAGAAATATCGTGCCGAGCGGCACCACCAAAAACAGAGTGACAAGCAGACTGAGCTTGGCCGTCAGCATGCGTCGCGCCGAGGTCGGCCGCGTGCGCCAAAAGACATCCGACTCGGTGAGTCCGTCTTCCTGCA
>JANXWT010000148.1 GCA_025351035.1 Opitutia bacterium
GGCATGAGTCTCGGGGTGAGTTTGCAGCGGTCTTGTTAAATGCCCCGGGGCTTGCCCCGGGGATCTTTACTGCACGGACGATAACCCAGGCCACCACAATAGGCAATTACTTATGACGTTGTGTTTAGTTGAGGCGAACCCGGCGCTAGGACTTCAATAGAGAGGTTGCCGGGCTGGTCGGAAAATTCGGGCATGGTGAGTGCGTGATTCTTGGCCCGTCGCGCAAACTGCCGCACTAGGCGGGGAGCGCGCAAACTATTTCCACTCGGCGCGGAGAGCGGTGGGAGTTTTGCCTTGGGCGCGGAGCGTGCGAAGTGCGAGCGCGTCGTGGCGCTTCGCGAGGCGGACGCCGTGCTCGTCGTTCACGAGCGGGCAGTGGAAAAACGCCGGCGGCGTCGCGTCGAGCGCGCGATAGAGCAGCAGCTGGCGGAAAGTCGACATGATCAAGTCGGCGCCGCGCACGACTTCGGTGATGCGCATCTCGGCGTCGTCGACCGTGCACGCGAGCTGGTAACTCGGCACGCCGTCTTTGCGCCACACGAGGAAGTCGCCGAACTCGCGTCCGGCCGTCGCGCTTTGTTCGCCGAAGTGTCCGTCGCGAAAAGAAATCTCCGCGCCGTCCGGCACGCGCAGTCGCCAGTTGACTCCGTCGCGCGGCCACGCGGCGCGCTTGGCGTTTTCTTCGGCCGACAAATTCTCCGGCCGGCACGTGCCGGGATAGACCGGTTCGTCGTTCGGGTTTGGCGCGTGGGCCGACTCGTGCGGCGCAGCAAGCGCCTGCTGCACGTCGCGCCTCGTGCAAGTGCACGGGTAGATCGCGCCGCTCGCGCGCAGCCGTTCGAACGCCGCGGCGTAGTGCGCGCCGCGCCGGCTCTGTTCGTAGGGCGCATGCGGTCCGCCGACGTCGGGCCCCTCGTTCCACGCGAAGCCGAACCAGCGCAGGTCTTCGAGCATCGCGTCGACGAAATCGAGTTTCCAGCGTGCGGTATCAAGGTCGTCGTTGCGAAGGATGAGTTGGCCGCAGGCGGCGCGGGCGCGTTCCTGCGCGACCCAGAACGTCCGGGCGTGGCCGAGGTGCAGCAGGCCCGTGGGCGACGGGGCGAGGCGACCGCGATAGCTGGAATTTTTAGGCACCATTGATCCACACTAAGGGCCACTAAGGTCGGTCAGACAATCCTGTCCTGAAATTTCGGTTTATTAGTGCGGGTTAGTGTGAATTAGTGGTTTCAACACAATGAAGTCCCTCTGCGTCTATTGCGCCTCCAGCGACCGGCTCGAACCGAAATACTACGAAGCAGCAACCCAAGTGGGCGCGGAAATCGCGCGGCGACAATGGACGCTCGTCTACGGCGGCGGAAAATCCGGCCTGATGGGCGCGGTCGCGCGTGGCACGAAAGACGGCGGCGGACGCGTCGTCGGCGTCATTCCCGATTTCATGAAAGTGCGCGAGCTGGCGTTTACCGAGGCCGACGAACTCATCTCCGTCCTCACGATGCGCGAGCGCAAGATGCTCATGGAAACACGCGCCGACGCCTTCGTCGCGCTACCCGGCGGCTGGGGCACACTCGAAGAGATTCTCGAAATCATGACGCTCGCGCACCTCGACGTGCTGCGAAAGCCCGTCGTGTTTTTCAACCAGGACGGCTACTACGACGAGTTGCTCGCAATGTTCGACCGCATCGTGCGGGAAAATTTCATGCGCGAAACCGTGCGCGGCAAATACGCCGTGGCTCGCTCGGTGGAGGAAATTTTCACGCTAATCGACGATTGGAACCACACCGTCTCGGACAAACAGTGGTTCGAGACGCGCTGAGCATGGAGCCGTGGTGCGAACAACTCCTCGGCCAGCTGCGGACCTACGCTACGCGCCCGCTCGACACGAACGAAGCCGCGATGCTCGCCGAATACGCGCCCTTCGTCGCGGCGCACGCTGA
The DNA here is from genome assembly GCA_025351035.1 of Opitutia bacterium. GTDB lineage: Bacteria > Verrucomicrobiota > Verrucomicrobiia > Opitutales > Opitutaceae > JACQFT01. The sequence continues at coordinate 1,935 of JANXWT010000148.1, forward strand.
CTGTCTGCTACGCACGTGCGTGCCGGGACATCTCACGGCGTCAGCGTGGATCGTCGACCGCACGCGCCGCTGGACGTTGCTCACCCACCACCACAAACTCAATCGCTGGCTCCAGCTCGGCGGCCACCTCGACGGCAATCCCGACCTGCTCGCCGCGGCGTTGCGCGAAGGCTTGGAGGAATCGGGACTGAAAAGCCTCGTGCCAGTTTCGCGGGAGATTTTCGACATCGACCGTCACCTCATCCCCGCGCGCAAGACCGAGCCGGAGCACTGGCACTTTGACGTGCGTTTCCTGATCGAGGGCGACCGAGACGAGGTCCTGCGGATTTCCGACGAGTCGAAGGACCTTGCGTGGATCGAACTCAACCGTGTGACCGAGCTGAATCCGAGCGAGTCGCTCGCGCGGATGGTGCGGAAGACGCCGGTTACCGGTAGAGCTTGATCAGGTCTTCGGTGCGGACCCAGCCTTGCTGACCGCCGGCGAAAGTCAGGCGCGACCAGCCGAGGAAAGTTTTGTCGGCGACGGCGATCGAACCCGCGGAAAGCGGCGAGGATTTCTGCGAGGTGTCCGCGTCGGTCGGGATGCTACGGAGAGTTGCCGGTTTCCAGACGAGGGCGACATCGGGGTCGGCGAGCTGGCCGTAGGTGCGCAGGCTGAACGTGGCCGCGGCGGCGAGCAGCATGGCGACGAGCATGGTGACGAGCGCGACCGGTCGGGCCCAGAGACCGATGCGGCTATAGCCTTTCAGCAGGAGAACGATCAGCGCGGCGGCGATCAGCAGCGACGCGGCGAAGAGGGTTAGTTGCCATTCGCCGGGTGACGCGTAGCGGGCGAGCGCGTGCCGGCCTTTGCCGCGGGAAAAATCCACGAGTTCCGGCGGAGCCATGCCCGAGCGTTGCAGGCCGAGCGCGAGGTCCCAGCGCGCGGCGTCGGCGCGCGGCGCGAGGAGGAAGGCGCTCGTCCAATGAGCGGTCGCCTCGGCCCAGCGCTCCTGCTGCGCGAGGGCGAGACCGAGGTTGTGCTGCGCAGTCCAGTCGGTGGGGGCGTTCGTGGCTGAAGTGCGCCAGACTGCTTCGGCGGCAGGAAATTCGGCGCGCTTGTAGTGTTCCGTTGCGGAGTCCGCGCCCATAGCTGAGAGTTGAGGGCTGAGAGCTGAGAGCAGGAAAATGGAGAACAGGAACGGCAGGAAGTTGCGCGGAGCGAAGAGCGAGAGCGCGGGCCAGCCGGGAACACGCACGGCGTCGAGGGCAGACTCGGCGCGCGCGACCCAATCGGACGGCAGCGGGGCGTTGGGGCCGAACTGGGTGCGGTCGGCTTCTTCCCAGAGTTCGGTCCACGCCGCGGCGGCGGCGTTCGAATGAGCGGCGACGGCCGCGTGCAAACGGGGCGCACCCGGTGCGGCGTGCGAGATTTCCCAGAGCATGGCGGAGTAAATCTGCCATTGGCGAAGTAGCCCGGGATCGGAAGCAGAGCGCAGTTCAGCCAGCGTGGCGGCGAGTTTTTGTTTCGCATCGCGGCGGAGGCGCTGCGGGTCGCGGTGGCGCGAGCGAAGGGCGGCGAGCACGAGCCACGCGAGCAAAGTGAGCGCGGCGGCGGGGATCGACGCGACGAGCCACAGCATGTTGCCGCGGAACGGCGCGAAGCCCGTCGCGGGTCCGGGCAAAGGATCGCGCGGGAGGTTTTCCGGCGGGACGGGCGGCACGGCGTTGACGACCACCAGGGCGGCGGGCGCGGTGGTGGCGGTGCCGTTGAGGGAGAATTGCACGGGACCGGTCGCCGCCGCGGGCGGGGGTGGCGCGGAGGCGGTGGTGATGTTTACCGTGACGGCTTCAGTGCCGAGCGTTTTGTAGTTGCCGGTCTTGGTGTCGAAATAGGTGAACTTGACGGGGCCGAGCGTATAGCTGCCGGGCTTGGTCGGCACGAGCACGACGTCCTCGGAAAGAGTGCCCTCGAAAAGAGCACCTTCCTTCATCGTGCGTTTCGACTTGGGCTGCACGACTTGGAAATCGCTGGAGACTTCGCGCTGCGGCAAACCGGCGACGTCGGGCCAGTTGCCGGTGCCGGCGAGCTCGAGGGTCCACGTGATCGGTTCGCCGGGTGCGGCGGTCGTCGGGACGATTTTGGAAACGAGCGAGAACTGGCCGACTGCCTTGGAGAATCCCGCGGGTGCGGGCGGGAGCGGATTGACCGTGATCGTGACCGGATCGGTTTCGATTTGCCGTTGTTCCACGGTGGGCTGGGAAAAAAGCCCGAAGCCCGAAGTGCCGACCATCAAGTTAACCATCTGAGAGGCGGGCTTGAGCGTGAACGAGCCCGGTTCGCGCGCGAGCAGCCGCGTGGTTTGTGTCGAGAGGACGCGACGCTCGCCGCCGAGGAGTGTCTCCACCGGTTCTGGTTTGCTCCAGTCCTCGGCGGCGAAAGGCGCGGCCTGCCACTCGACATTGGTGGCGAGGGAATGGTAATAGCGGCGCACCACGGTGAGCGAGTAGGAGACGGGGAAGATTTCGCCGGCCCACACGGAGGCTTTCGGAGTTTCGATCTTGGCGGAGGCGACATCGTTGACGGCGAGGCCGGTGCCACCGACAGTCGCGTCACCTACCGTGTAGGTGGCGGCCGGCACACGCAGTTTGCCCTTGTCGGTGGTGATTTCAAAAGCCGGGATTGTGACATTGGTGCGTTTGGCCGGCCGGACAGGGAAGACAAAGGAGAAGGACTTTGTCATCTTGAAATTGACAATACTGGTCTGGCTGCTTTGCGAGGGCCGGCCAAAAGTGAGGCCGTCGACGGTGGGCAGGCGCGGGTCGCCGTCAGGCTCGCAATTTTCAAACAGGAGCGAGAGTTCGCTGACTTGGTTGTAGCCGAGCTGGCCGCCGGGCGGATCCCAGCGCACGGACTGGGCGCGCGTTTGCACGGCGAGGCCGGACAGGGCGAAGAGGATAGTTCCGGCCAGTAGGGGCGCAGTCTTGCTGCGCTCAAGGATTCGCAAGGACGGAGGGGCGCAGCAAGCCTGCGCCTCTACACGGCGACCGACGAACAGCTGAGCGAATTTGAGAAAATGATGGCGCATGGGCGTTACCAGTCCTTGCCCTGCTTGGGCTTCGTGGGCTGCGGCTTTCCTTGCATGAGTTGGTAAAGTTTGGCAGGAGAATCCTGGTTGCGGACCTGGTCGAGTTTCTGAAGGGGCATGGCGAGTTCGGGGTCCTGCGGCTGGCTCTCGGGCTTTTTGTCCTGCTGGCCGCCGACTTTCTGGGTCTCGGGTTTCTGCTGCTGCGGTTTCGGCGGCGGCTGGTCTTTCTGATCCTTCATGTCGCCGAAGGCATCCTTGTCCTTCTGCTGCTGGTTCTGTTGTTGTTGCTGCTGCTGTTGCTGGTCCTGCTGCTGCTTCTCCTGATCCTTTTGATCCTCGTTCTGCTGCTGGTCCTGTTTCTGTTGATCCTGCTTTTGCTGATCTTTTTTCTGCTGCTCCTTCTGCTTGTCCTCCTGCTTTTTCTTTTCCTCTTCCTGTTTCTTGAGGAGCTCTTCCAGATTGGAGCGCAGTTTTTTCCAGTCGGCGGCCTTGGGGTCCAGTTGCTCCCCTTGGTCAACGGCGGCGAGGCCGTCGCGGATGGCACCCTCGACGGGATGCTGTTGGGAAGACTTCACGCGTTCGCCGAAGGTCACCGTGGTCTGCGCCAGCTCGGCGAAATCCTTGGCGCTCAGATCGTCCTTGGCGGAGAGGCGGGCGACGGTTTTCGAAAGCGGGGCGGCGAGGGTGTCGGTCGGCGGCTCGGCGCCGCCAAAAGCTGCACCGTTGCCGGCTGCTGCCGGCCCGGTGTTTGTCCTAGCCGCCGCTAGGCAAAAGAGTGGAGAGCTGAGAGCTGAGAGACAGAAAAGACAGACGATCAGACTCGCGGCCACCGCAGCGGATTTCGGGACACTGGTCGCTTTGGGTTTGCCGAGGGGAAGCGCACGTTCGCGCGGGCGGACGGGGAACTCGGCCCAGAAGCTGATGAGCAGGAGCAGCAGGCCGGGTGCGAGGAACCACTGGAAACGCTCCATCAGGCGCGCGGTGTTCTTCTCGTGGAAGTCGCCCTTGCGGCCGGCCTCGACGGTTTTCTGGAGGAGCGCAGGCAGATCAACCCACGTGCTGGCGTCGGCGTAGGCGCCGCCGGTGACCTGCGCGAGTTCCTGCAGCGTGGAGCTGTTGAGCCGTGAGAGCACGACGGCACCGCGGTCGTCCTTGATGAAACCGCCGGCCGGATCGGGGATGAACGATCCCTGCGCGGTGCCGACACCGAGACCGATGACCCGGATGCCTTTTGTCTTCAGCGAATCGGCAAGACTTTTCCAGTCGTCGTCGGTGGCCTCGCCATCACTGAGCACAATAAGATAGCGGTCGGCGGTTGAAGTGCCGAAGGCCTGGATGGACGCCTCGAGCAGGGCCTTGTAGTTGGTGCCGCCTTCGGGGAGATACTCGGGTTTCAGCGCCGGGAGAAACTCGCAGAGGATTTCGTAGTCGGCACTGAGCGGGCTCTGGAGAAACGACGTGCCGGAGAACAGCACGAGGCCGACGCGCTCGCCCTTGAGGCCGTCGAGCAGCGAAG
>JANXWT010000239.1 GCA_025351035.1 Opitutia bacterium
TGTTTCGCATGACGGGTGCCGCTTACTTCGTGGACCACGACACGGTGCGCAACCAGTTCATGCTGCGCTTGCTCAACAAGCACTCCGGGCCAGTCGCGCTCACCGTCTCCATCGAGACAGCGATGTCGGGCATGCGCACCATTGGCTTCGCTGCCCCCGTCACGCTCGCCGCGCTCGGCGAACAGGTGACGCCGCTCGTGCTCTCCGTCGACCGCCACCGCTACGACGGTCCGTTCAAGTTCACCGTCCATGTCCGCGACGCCGCCGGCATGGACCTTCACCGCGAGGTGGAATTTCTCGGACCCGATCCGCGCCTCCTGCGCGAAGATGAGGAAACGCGCGCCAAACTGCAGAAACCCAAGGAGGCCAAGCCATGACCGCTGAGCAGACAACCCAGCAACTTTCAGCGAGTAGGGGCGCAGTCTTGCTGCGCCCTGAACGCGGCGAAACCAATCGGGCGCCACAAGACTGCGCCTCTACCCAGAGCCCAGAGGCAGCCGCGCAAGATTTGCTGGCACCGGCAAATTCCGCGCGAAGTCGCACGGTTCTCTGGCTGCTTGTTTGCGCGGCGTTCGCCGTGCTCATCGGCGCGTGGGCGGTCCTTTTCCAAGTCGCCCATTCAGCCAACATTCAGGAAATCCCCACCGCCGCGAAAGCCGGCCTGCGCCCATGACGACGGAACTCGCCGGCATCAACGGCCCGGGCGCGGCCTTCCTCGCGGGTCTCGTGACCAGCCTCCATTGCGCCGGTATGTGCGGTCCGCTCGCGTGTGCGCTGATGCCTGGCCCGAAGGACAACTCCGATCCGCAGGTCGTCAGTTCCGTGTATCATCTCACGCGGCTCATCGGCTACACGGCCCTTGGCGCACTCGTCGGTGGGGTGGGGCGCTGGCCCCTGTCGGTGCTTAGCGAAAGCACGGCGCGTTATCTGCCCTGGTTGCTCGTAATATTCTTTGTCGCCGTCGCGCTGCGTTTTGATCAACGCCTGCCGCGCTGGCCGTTGCTCGGCCGCGCCTATCTTTGGTTTTCGGCGCAACTGCGCGGCCGCTCGCGCGTGCAAGCCGCCGCGGTGCTCGGCTTCGCCACGCCGATTCTCCCGTGCGGCCCGCTTTATTTTCTTTTGGCGCTGGCGATGCTCACCGGCTCGGCGCTGCACGGTGCGGAGACACTGCTCGCGTTCGGCCTCGGCACGGTGCCGCTATTGTGGGTGGCGCAGACAAACTTCCACTGGCTGCGCCTCAAGCTCGGCCCGCGCTGGCTCGGTCGCTTGCAGACGACCCTCGCGGTCGCCGCGGCGCTGATTCTTTCCTGGCGCTTGCGCGCCACGCTCGGCTTCGACGGCCCGAGCGCGACGAACTTCATGTGCTTTTGAAATGAGCGCCATCGCTCAAACCAATTTGGTGGACGGGAGGCGTGATCTCGACGACGCGAGTGCGTGGACTGCGTGTCGAGAGGTCCCTTCCTGTCCACCACTCTTTCTCTGGCGCATGCCGCCGGCGATCTGGCTGCATGCTTGAAATGAGGGTCGCGACTCAAAACGATTTGGTGGACGGGGGTGTGGTCTCGACGACGCGAGTGCGTGGACTGCGTGTCGAGAGGTCCGCTCCCGCCCACCTCTGTCTTCACTGCGGAGTGCCCCTAGGGACCGACACTGCGCGCTCCTCCGGCTTTTGCTGCGCCGGCTGCAGTTACGTCTACCGCCTCGTCCACGAAAACGGTCTCGAGAGTTACTACCGCATCAAGGACGCCGTCATCGCCCCGGTCGACACCGCCGTGTTTCAGCCCCGCGACTTCACTTGGCTCGCGGAAATGCAGGCCACCGCCGAAGCGGAAACGAAAGGAGGCCAAGCCATGACCGCTGAGCTCACACTCGAAGTGCAGGGCATCTCTTGCGCCGGCTGTGTGTGGCTGATCGAGAAAGTATTTCACCGCCAGCCCGGCGCACTGAGCATCGAGACCGACGCGCAGCTCGGCCGGATGCAATTGCGCTGGACGCGCGGCCGGTTCGACGCCCCGGCGTTCGCGCGTTCGTTGCAGTCGTTCAATTACCTCGTCGGCCCGCCGGGCGAGGAACCCGCTGTGCCCGAG
>JANXWT010000251.1 GCA_025351035.1 Opitutia bacterium
ACAAGGGATGCCGTAGTGGTTGCCCTCGCCCTTGGCGAAGCCGTAGTCGCGCCGCAGTTTCTTGCGCACCTGCCGCAGCAATTCATCGCCATGTCCGTCGCCAAAATCTGTCACGACGATCCGGGTGGCATCGCGCTTGCCCCCCGCCGAGCCGACTGTGAGCACGGGTTGGCCGCGCCGGGTGCACTCGGCGATGAGCAGCGCCTTGTTCGACATCAGGTCCACGCAGTCCACCACCCAAGCGAAGCGTTGCGCGAGCAAGGTGTCCGCGGTCTTGCCGGTGAAATACTCGCTCACGGCCGTCACCGCACACGCCGGGTTGATCAACTTTATCCGCTCGGAGAGCGCCGCCACCTTGGGTCGGCCGATGTTGCCGTCGAGTGCCGGCAACTGCCGGTTGACATTGGTCAGGCAAACATCGTCGAGATCGATCATCGTGATCGCTCCGATCCCTGATCGCGCCAACGCTTCGACCACCCACGAGCCGACGCCGCCCACGCCGACGACGCAGACGTGCGCCTTGCCCAACCGAGGCAAGGCCGTCGCGCCGTAGAGGCGAGCGAGGCCGCCGAAGCGCTCGAAATAGCCGGGTTCCATCGGGTCATTCGTCCAAGAGCCGTTCGCCCGGTGCAAGGATTTATCGCGAACCTCGCATCAGTTGCCGATTTGTGCGCATCGGCTGCCGGTCGCTGTTTATTAGGGCGCGGCTTGGGTCCGTGTCCTTCCGGTGATTCCATATGCGCCGACCGTCATTAGCCTTTCTGCTCCGGCAGACGGGTGTATCCTCCAGTTGCACGGCACTGACGCCCTCCAAGAAAACTCCATCATGAAAACCAACATCGCTCTGCACGGCAAACGCGGCACCGACCTGCTGCACGATCCGCTGCTCAACAAAGGCACGGCCTTCACTGCGGTCGAACGCGACGCTCTCGGCCTGCGCGGCCTGCTGCCGGCCCATATCAACAGCCAGAACGAACAGCTGGCCAAAGTGCTTTTCACCGTCCGCCACAAGCCGACCGATCTCGAAAAATACATCTATCTCATCGCGCTGCAGGAGCGAAACGAGAATCTGTTCTATCGCCTGGTGATGGAACACATCGACGAGATGATGCCGCTCATCTACACGCCGACCGTCGGTCAGGCTTGCCAGAAATTCGCGCATATTTTCCGCCGGCCGCGCGGGCTCTTTATCTCGCTCCTCGATCTCGGCCACGTGCGCGAGTGTCTCGCCAACTGGCCCTACGAAAACGTGCGCATGATCGTCATCACCGACGGCGAACGCATCCTCGGGCTCGGCGATCTCGGCGCGAACGGCATGGGCATCCCCGTCGGCAAGCTCTCGCTCTACACCGCGTGCGCCGGCGTTCACCCCGCGCAGTGTCTGCCCGTCATGTTCGACGTCGGCACGAACAACCGGACGCTCTGCGACGATCCCGAATACATCGGCCTCCACCGCGAACGCGAGCGCAGCCCGCTCTACGACGAGCTCGTCAAGGAATTCGTCGTCGCCGTGCAGGAAAAATTCCCGAAGGCGTGCATCCAGTTCGAGGATTTCGGCAACGCCAACGCGTTCCGCCTGCTGCACGAATACCGCGATCGCATCTGCACCTTCAACGACGACATCCAGGGCACTGCGGGCGTCACTGTCGCTGGCATCTACTCCGCGCTGCGGCTCACTCGCGGCCGGATCGCCGATCAGAAATTCCTGTTCTTCGGCGCGGGCGAGGCCGGCATCGGCATCGGTGACCTGATCGTCGAGGCGCTCAAGGCCGAAGGCGTGGCCGAGAACGCCGCACGTAAGCAATGCTGGTTCGTCGATTCAAAGGGACTCGTCGTCCGCGCGCGCACCGACCTCGTGGCGCACAAGCTGCGTTTCGCGCACGAGCACGCACCGGTCGCGAATTTCCTCGGCGCCGTCGAGGCCCTCAGGCCCACGATGATCATCGGCGTCTCCGGCATGCCGCAGACGTTTGATGAACCTGTCGTGCGCGCGATGGCCCGCCTCAACGAGCGTCCGGTCATCTTCGCGCTGTCGAATCCGACCTCGAAGGCCGAGTGCACGGCTGAGCAAGCCTACCAGTGGACGCACGGTCGCGGAATCTTCGCCAGCGGCAGTCCGTTCGCGCCCGTCACCCTCAATGGCGTGCGGCACGAACCCGGCCAAGGCAACAACAGCTACATCTTCCCGGGCGTTGGACTCGGCGTCATCGCCACCTCCGCCGCGCGCGTGACCGACGAGATGTTCTTCGTCGCCGCCAAGACGCTCGCGAAACTCGTCACCGAGGAAGACCTCGCACACGGCCGAATCTATCCGGAACTGAAACGCATCCGCGAAGTCTCGGGCGCGATCGCGATCGCGGTTGCCGAAGTGGCGTTCGCACGCGGCCTCGCCCGGATGATCCGCCCCGCGAATCTGCAAGCGCACATTCGCGCCCAGATGTATCAGCCCGAATACGAAGACTACGTCTGAGGCGGCGTTGCCTTGGATAATCTAAGGAAAAGACTTGACGCGTGCCTTAGATTGTCTAGGTGAGAGCGCATGGCCGACAAATCCGAACTCTTTCCGGGCACCCTCGACATGCTGATTCTCCGCGTCCTCAGCCGCGGGGAGCTGCATGGCTGGGGCATCACCAACAAACTCGAGCAACTCTCCAAGAGCGCACTGCAGGTGGACGAAGGCTCGCTCTATCCTTCCCTTTACAGGATGGAGGAAAAGGGCTGGATCGAGGCCGAGTGGCGGATGACCGAGAACAACCGGCGCGCAAAATACTACAGCCTCACCCGCACCGGCCGGAAGCAACTGGAACACGAGCAGGCGCTGTGGGACCGCATGAGCGCCATCATCACCCTGGTGACCCAGTCCGCCTGACCGGCACAACTCGAACTCACCACCGCCATGAATTTCTTCCGCCGCCTACGTTATTTGTTTCGCCGCCAAGCCACCGAAGCTGAAATGGCCGAGGAAATGCGTTTCCACCTTGAGCAGCGCATGGCCGACAAACTCGACGACGGTCTGTCGCCAGAGGAAGCCAGCTTCGCCGCGCAGCGCAAATTCGGCAACCTTGCGCGCATCCAAGAGCAGGCTCGCGAGGCGCACGGCTGGGGCTGGCTCGAACGCCTTCTGAAGGACCTGCACTTTGCCGCGCGCCAGTTTGTGCGGTCGCCGGGCTTTTCGCTGCTCGCCATCGTCACCCTCGGCCTCGGCATCGGCGCCAACACCGCGATGTTCAGTGTGCTCAATGGCGTCCTGCTGAAACCCCTGCCTTACGCCAATCTTTCCCAGCTCGACCGCCTCTACCGCGCCACGCCGCAGAATCGCGAAGGCCACATTTCGCCCGCCGACTTCCGCGAACTCCAGCAGACGAAGGATGCCTACGGCGACGTGGCCGCTTACACGCCGGCGAATGTCAGCCTCTCCGAACCGGGTCACCCAGCCGAGATGGCCTATTCCGCCCGCGCCACTAGCAATCTCTTTTCCCTGCTCGGCGTGCGGCCGCAACTCGGCCGCGATTTTCGCCCGGCCGAGGACAACCCCGGCCGCGACCGCGTCGTCATCCTCAGCCAGCGCACCTGGCAGAAACGCTTCGGCGGCTCACCTGACGTGATCGGCCGCACCATCCGCATCGATGGCGAACCGCATGTTGCCATCGGCGTGATGTCGGCCTCGTTCAACGACTGGCGTTTCCTCGGGGGCGTCGATTTTTTCCGGCCGCTCGCTTTCTCCGCCGAACAGGCCAACGACCGCACGAGCGTGATGCTCCGCGTCATCGGCCGCCGGACTGCAACCCTCACACCCGGAAACGCCGACCGCTTCATCGCCAACTTCGGCGCGCGTCTCGCCCAAGAATTTCCTGAAGCCAACGCTGAGACCAACTGGCGCCGCGTCACGCTGCAATCTGTGGCCGCCGGGCCGGGCGCCGTCACGGTTCTGCCGATGCTCATCGGCCTCTCCGGCTTGGTGCTGCTCATCGCGTGCTCCAACCTCGCGAACCTCCTCCTCGCGCGCACCATGACCCGCGCGCGTGAGTTCGCGGTGCGCGCCGCCCTCGGCGCCTCGCGCACGCAGCTGCTGCGCCCGCTGATCGCCGAGTCGCTCCTCCTCGCGCTCGCTGGCGGCCTGCTCGCCCTCCTCGTCGCCGAGTGGTTCGGCGATTGGGCGGCGATGCGTTCGACCGGCGACAACGGCGAGCAGGTCAACTTCATTGTGGACTGGGGCGTGATGACTTGGGCCTTCGCCGCCTCGCTCGCCACCGCCCTCGCCTTCGGGCTGGCCCCGGCGCTCTTCGCCCTGCGGCTCGACTTGAACGCCACGCTGAAAAGCGGCGGGCGCGGCACGACCGGCGGACGTGGCCACCAACGCTTCCGCCAGTTCCTCATCGTCGGACAATTCGCCCTCGCGATGGTGCTTCTCGCCGGTGCCGGCATCTACATCGGCGGCCTCCGGGATCTGGACAACCGTCGCTCCGGCTGGGAATCCCGCCAGCTCGTCACCGCCACCATCGCGCTGCCCGCCGGCACCTACCGCGACGCCGCCAAGATCACGGCCTTCCACCGCCTCGCGCTCGAACGGCTCGCCGCGTTGCCCGGCGTTGCGTCCGTCAGCCTCTCGTCGTTCACCCCCTCCTTCATCTGGCCTGAGATCCGGAAGTTTATCGTCGACGGACAGGATCGTCCCGCAACTGGCCGTGAACCCGCGGCCGTCGTCAATTCGGTCAGCTCACAGTATTTCTCCACCTTCGGCACGCGGGTGCTCTCCGGCCGCGCCTTCCACGAGCGCGACACGGCCGGTTCTACGCGCGTCTTCATCATCAATCAGGCCGCCACTCGCGGGCTTTTCGGTGAGCAGAATCCGATTGGCCGGCGGATCGCGCAGGCGGACGGCGACAAACCCCGCTGGGGTGAGATTGTCGGCGTCGTGAACGACGTGCAGTCCGTCGTCCCCGAGGCCAACCCAGTTGTTTTTCAAATCTACCAACCGATGGCCCAGGAGCCGCGCCGCGAAAACGAGATCGCCGTGCGCGCCACCGACGTCGCTCCTGCCACGCTCGTCGACAGCATCCGCGCCGTCATGACCGAACTCAACCCCGATCTGCCGGTGAGCAAGCTCCAACCTGCCGATACGACCATCTACCGCGTCAACTATCAGAACCGCGTGCTGCGCGACATGCTCGCGGCCTTCGGCATCCTTGGCCTCGCGCTTGCTTCGCTCGGCATCTACGGCGTCATCGCCCGCACGGTGGCGCAACGCACCGGCGAGTTTGCCATCCGCCTCGCGCTCGGCGCCAGCGTGCGCGACATCGTCCGCCTCGTTCTCGGATCAGGCGTGCGGCTGGCTCTCGTCGGCTCCGCCGTCGGGCTACTCGGCGCGATCGGGGTCGCCCGGTTGCTCGCCGCCGTCTACCCCAGCCTCCCGACCAACAGCCCGCTGATCCTCGCCGTCACCACGCTCGTGCTCGTCGCGGTGGCTCTGCTCGCCTGTTGGCTCCCCGCCCGCCGCGCCGGCAAGGTCGACGCGATGGGCGCCCTGCGCGCCGAGTGATGCCGGGCCGGCCGATCATCCTGCGCGAATGATCAATTGGCGTTCAGCCGCGCCGTGATGCGCTCCAGCATCTCGTAGACGGCTTTCTTCGCCCCGTCGTCCGCACAGTTCACATTGATGACCACTGCGGCGTTCCGCTCGGGCGCCACCCGGATGAGCGTGTAGTTCATCGTGTTGGAGCCGTCGTGGCCGAAGGTGCCCGCGCCCATGCCCGGCCAGCTGTCGCGGCCCCAGCCGTAGGCGTAGTTGTTCGGCGGATAATGCGCCGTGTGCAGCTCGCGCCAGGTCCCGGTCGGGAGGAATTTCGTCTCCTCGCCCCGCTCGCCCTGAAGGTGCGCCACGAGATATTTCAACAGGTCCAGCGTGCCGGCATGCGCCGTGGCGGCCGGGCCGATGGAGGGCGGATTGTCGCCGCCCTTGCCGCCGGGCACCGGGGAAAGCGTGCCGTCAGGCTGCTTGTGATGCCCCCATGGTTGGTCCACGCGCCCCGGGTAGGCCGGCGCGCCGAACCCGCCGGTCGTCATGCCGAGCGGGCCGTAGACATGCTGCCGCACCAGGTCCTCCCATTTGCCCCGCGCCATCGTCTCCAGCAAGTGGCCGGCGATGGCATAGGAGAGATTGGAATAGTGATACTCGGTGCTCGGGGGCGTGAGCGGCTTCTGCTTGCGCAGCACCTGCCGGGTCAGCATCGCGCGCTGGTCACGCGGGAGCTGCGTGTAGTCGATCTGCAACCCGACCTCGGGCGACAAATCCGAGGTCTGCGTCGGCAGGCCCGCCTGATGCGAGAGCAACTGCCCCAGCGTCACCCCGCGCCACTCGGGCCGCATCGTCGGCTTCCAGAGAGGGAAACCCTCGGCGAGGGTCGTCTCCCAGCGCACCACCCCCTTCTCCACCAGAACGGCTGCCAGCGTGGCGGTGATGGACTTGGTGCAGGAGCCGATGTTGAATTTGTCCGCCACGGTCACGCGCTCGGGGGACCCGGACTTGCGGGCGCCCCCGGCGCCGGCCGCGAATATTTCACCCTCGCTCCATACCGCGGCGGCCATGCCGGGCACGGCGTATTTTTTGCAGAGTTCCTCCAGGTCGGCGTCGAGCGACGCGGGGACAGCCGTCGCTGCGGTGAGTTGGGCGCCGGCCAGCAGCAATGCCATCATGGTTTTCATGGCAACGCCTCCACCGCCGCGATCGCGGCGCGTTCGCGCTCGGCCCAGTCACCATGGATCAGGACATGGGGCAGGTGCCGGCGCTCAAGCGCGCCGCGCCAGATGCGCAGGCACTTCTCGCGGTCGGTCGGATCGGGAAAGCAGCGCTGCGGGTCGGGTGCGAACGGCACATCAGTGTCGAGCAGCAGATAGAGCGCGTAGTTTCGGCAGCGCTTCTCCGCGCCGCGCCGGACCTCGTCCGGGCAGGTGCCGTAAAGCAGATCGCTCCACAGCATCGTCGTCAGCGCCTCGGTATCGCAGATGACGAGGGCGGAACGTTTGTCATATATTATATGACAAACCTCAGCGGCGGCGGCGTCTTCGCGGCGCCATTGTTCCTTCGCGATGGGCAGCATGTCCTCGAGGCCGATGGCCCCATGCTTGTCCCAAAATTGCCGCGCGTATTCCGGCACGCACGGGGCGGCGAAATGCGCCGAAAGTTTTTCCGCAAGCCGGGTTTTGCCCGTGGATTCGGGACCGAAGACGGCGATGCGCAGCGGTCCGTTCATGCCGCCGCTCCTTTCATTGTGGCGCGCCACTCGCGCCAGCCCCACACCGCCATGAACCAGAAAATCAAATACAGCCCGCTGGTCAGCCGCAGGTCCTTTGCCCAGTAGACGCCGATGGCGACGGTGTTGACGATGAGCCAGCCCGTCCAGTTCTCGAGAACCTTGCGCGCCTGCAACCATTGCGCGATGAGGCTGAAGACGAGGATGAACGCATCCCACCATGGCAACGCCGCGTCGGTGGTGCGGTGCATGAACGTGCCCCAGCCCGCGCTGAACAGCACCCCGACGGCCATCCACTTTGCGATGGCGGCGGCGCTGAGCCGCGTCACCGGAAGCGGGGCTCCCTTGCTCGAGCCGCGCAGCCAGTGCCACCAGCCATAGACTTGGACGACGAAAAAGAAAACCTGCAGGATCGCGTCGGAGTAGAGTTTGGCGTCATAGAAAACCCAGGCATACACCGCCACCTGCACGAGGCCGACGGGCCAGCCCCAGATGTGCTGGCGGATCATCAACCACACGCCGGTGACGCCCAGCATCGTGCCCGCGATTTCCCAAGGACTCATGGCCTCTCAGTGCATGGTCTGCCGGCGGTTGTCGAGAATGCTGCTCTCGGCAGCAGGTAATAGCTGGTCACGGCTCACGGTTTGATCACGCCGTGGTCCTGGAGCTTCGTGATCTTCGGCTTGATGACGAAGCGGCAGTAGGCTTGGTCGGGGTGCTTGGCGAAATAGTCCTGATGATAATCCTCGCCCGGCCAGAATTTTTTCAGCGGTTCAATGGCGGTGACGATCGGGTCGTCGTGGCGCGCTTGGGCGGCGATCTTGCCCCGGGCGGCGGCGCGCTGCTGAGCTTCGCTCTGATAAAAGACCACCGAGCGATACTGTGTGCCCTCGTCAGCGCCCTGACGGTTCATCGTGGTGGGATCGTGAGCCTCGAAGAAAATCTCGACGAGTTTTTCGTAGCTAACGACGGCGGGATCGAATTCGATTTGGATGCACTCGGCGTGGCCGGTCGCACCGCTCGAAACCTGCTCGTAGGTCGGGTTATCGACGTGGCCGCCCGCATAGCCGCTGACGCTGTGGATGACGCCCGGCACGTGTTTGAAGACGGCCTCGGTGCACCAGAAGCAGCCGGTGGCAAAGGTGGCGAACTCGTGTTTGGTCGTCTGCGCTGAGGTGTCGGTCGTGCTCATGAGAAGGATGGCGGCCAAGGGGGCGAAAAAGAGTTTCATGGATGTGCGGGTGGGAGCCGCCGGTCAAGGAGGCTATTCCCTGAATACGTTTCCGCAAGCAGGCTGGACGCGTTGGGCGCGGTCGGCAGACTGAGCCGCACTTCCATGGACGAAACCCGCCTCGACAAATTCCCGTTCGGCCATCTATCCCGCCTCGAATGAGTCTGCTTTCCCATGGATGAAACCCGGCTCGACAAATGGCTTTGGAGCGTGCGCGTGTTCAAGACACGGCCCGAGGCGACGGCGACATGCCGCAACGAACGCGTGGAGGTGAATGGCCTCGTCGCAAAACCAGGCCGCGACGTGCACGTCGGCGAGATCGTCACGGTTCGCATCGGGATGGAGACGCGCACGCTGAAGGTCGTGGGGTTGCCACGCTCGCGCGTCAGCGCGAAACTGCTCGCGGAATTCATGGCCGACCTGACGCCACCGGAGGAATACGAGAAGGCAAAGCAGGCGCGGCTGGAACACATGCTGGCGCGCGCGCGCGGCAAGGGTCGCCCGACGAAGAAGGACCGGCGCGAGATGGGCCGTCTGTTCGATTTCGAATGAGCGTGTAGGCGAGTGAAGCTAGCGCGAAATCGCGCGTCATTTCGTCAGCTCGTTCTTGAAGACCTCGCCGCCCTTCATCACGAAGCCGACGTTCGTCAGCTCCTTGATGTCTTTGAGTGGATCTCCGGCGACGGCGATGAGGTCGGCAAGCTTGCCTTCAGTGACGCTGCCCACACGGTCGGACCAGCCCATGATCTCGGCGTTGAGGCTGGTCGTGGAAACAATGGCCGCCATCGGCGACTCTCCGAGTTCGGCGCGGCAGACAAGTTCCTGCGCGTTCTCGCCATGCGGGATGACCGCGGAGTCGGAACCGACACCAATGGGAATACCCGAGGCCAGCGCGCGCTTGAAGCCAATGTCCTTGATGCCGGAAATCATTTTGCTCCGCTGAATCTCGGATTCGGGCACGCCGTTGGCGCGACCGTCGCGCTCGATGATCTTGCTCGTGTAGAGTGTAGGCACGTAGAAAGTTTTCCGGTTGGTGGCCTTGAGCATCTCGATCGCCTCGTCGTCGAGGTAGGAACCGTGGTCGATGGTGCGGACGCCGGCGCGAATAGAGGTTTTGATGCCGCCGATCCCATGGGCGTGCACGGCAACTTGGCGACCCCAGCGGTTGGCCTCGGTGACGGCCGCAAGAATCTCTTCATTGGAAAATTGCTGGGCCCCCGGCGACTGACCCTTCGACAGGATGGCGCCGGTCGCGAGCAGCTTGATGAAGTCTGCCCCATGCTTGAAGTTCTTCCGCACCTGCTTGACGACCTCCTCTGGCGAATCGGCAAGGTTGTCGACGCTCGGCACATGCACATATTCGGAAAATTGGCTGGCGTCGCCCGCGCCGCCGGTGGAGGACACATAGGCTCCGGCCACGAACATCC
The DNA here is from genome assembly GCA_025351035.1 of Opitutia bacterium. Classification (GTDB taxonomy): domain Bacteria; phylum Verrucomicrobiota; class Verrucomicrobiia; order Opitutales; family Opitutaceae; genus JACQFT01. Next base: position 9,909 of record JANXWT010000251.1, read on the forward strand.
GCGGGCCGGGCACGGCGCCGGCGTTGATGGCGTTGCGCAGTTCGACATCGACGTAGGGCCAAGCAGTGCCCATGTCGCGCACGGAGGTATAGCCGGCGGCGAGAGTGACGCGGGCGTTGCGCGCGCCCCAGAGCGCCGAGTAGGCGGGCGTGGTTTTGATGAGCTCGTCCTCCCAATGCGTGCCGTAGTGGCCGCAAAGATGGGTGTGCAGATCGATAAGGCCAGGGAGCAGTGTCGCGGCACCGAGATCGATGACCTTGGCGTCAACGGGAATTTTGACTGAAGCCCCGATCTCGACGATGCGATCGCCGTCAATTCTGACCATGGCCGGAGTCAACGGCGTGCCACCGAGACCGTCGATCAGCCGGGCTGCCTTGATCACTGTTTGGGAAGCAGCCATCGCCGAGACGGCCAAGTAGAATGACAGAGCCAGCGCGGAGATAATTCTCATGGGTGAGTCACTAATGCTGGCCGGCCGGCCAAGCTCAAGCCGCGAACCGCCCAGTCTCCGTGGGCAAAGGCAGAGAATCTGATTTCCAGCCGGGCCCCGTCTCGCTCGATTTCAATGGCGACAACCACGCGTGCCGCTGGCGTCGTGCGCTCCATTTCTCCGCTCGCACCTCCCAACTGAACGCATACTGCCGCCGCAGTCTCTGTTCTAAAAAATCCTACCTGTGGGCCAGCTTCCGGTATTTGATCCGGTGCGGCTGGTCCGCGTCCTTGCCCTTCCGCTTCCGGAAATCCTCAAGATAAGACGAGTAGTTCCCCGCGAACCAGTGCACGGAGCTGTCGCCCTCGAACGCCATGATGTGTGTCGCCACGCGGTCGAGGAACCAGCGGTCGTGCGAGATGATCACCGCACAGCCGGCGAAACTCTCCAGCGCCTCTTCGAGCGCGCGGATCGAATTCACGTCGAGATCGTTGGTCGGTTCGTCGAGCAACAGCAGATTCGCACCGCTCTTCAGCACGCGCGCCAGCAGCACGCGGTTGCGCTCGCCGCCGGAGAGCACGCCGACTTTTTTCTGCTGGTCCGCGCCCGTGAAACCGAACTGCGCGCAATACGCCCGGCTGTTCACCGAACGCGTCCCGAGTGTCATCAACTCCTGCCCGTCGCTGATCACCTCCCAAATCGTCTTGTTGCCTTCCAGCGAATCGCGCGACTGCTCCACGTAGGCAAACTTCACCGTGTCGCCGATGCGGAAGGTGCCCGCGTCGGGTTTCTCCTGATTCGTGATCAACTTGAACAACGTCGTCTTGCCGGCACCGTTCGGGCCGATCACTCCCACGATGCCGCCCGGTGGCAGCGAGAAATTCAATTGATCGAACAGCAGATTGTCCCCGTAGCCCTTCGCGACGTCCTGCGCCTGCACGACGAGCGTGCCGAGTCGCGGGCCGGGCGGGATGATGATCTCGAAAAGTTTTTCCTGCTCCGCCACATCAGCCTTGAGCATTTGCTCGTAGGCGTTGAGGCGCGCCTGCCCCTTCGACTGCCGTGCTTTCGCGCCCTGCCGGATCCACGCCAGCTCGCGCGCCATCGCCTTCTGCCGCTTGCTCTCCGTGCGCTCGGCGACCGCCAGCATCGCCTGCTTCTGCTCCAGCCACGACGAGTAGTTGCCCTTGAACGGCAGCCCGTGTCCGTGGTCGAGCTCAAGAATCCAACCCGCCACGTTGTCCAAAAAATACCGGTCGTGCGTCACCGCGATCACGGTGCCCTCGTAGCGGCTGAGATGCTGCTCCAGCCACTGCACGCTCTCCGCATCGAGATGATTCGTCGGCTCGTCGAGCAGCAGGATCGACGGTTTCTGCAACAACAGTCGCGCCAGCGCCACGCGACGCCGTTCGCCACCGGAAAGTTTGTCGACGATCGCCTCACCCGGCGGACAACGCAGCGCGTCCATCGCCATGTCGACCTGCGGCGCGACATCCCACGCGCCGAGTGCGTCGATCTTTTCCTGCAACTCGCCCTGCTTGGTCATGATCGCGTCCTTCGCCGCGTCGCTCTCAGCCGCGCTCAACTCGTCCCACGTCGCGTCGTAGGCCGCCGTCAAATCCGTCAGATGCTTCACGCCTTCCTCGACGCACGCGCGCACCGTCGCGCCCGCCGTCAAGTGCGGCTCCTGCGGCAGGAAACCCGCCGGATAACCCGGCTCGAAATGCACCCGCCCGTCGATCTCGGTGTCAATGCCCGCAAGGATGCGCATCAGCGACGATTTGCCGGAACCGTTCAGGCCGAGCACGCCGATCTTCGCGCCGTAATAAAACGACAGCGAGATGTCGCGCAGGATTTCCTTGCGCTCGATTTTCTTCGAGACGCCGATCATCGAGAAAATAATCTTCGGTGCTTCGGTCTGGGCCATGGGGTTCGACGGAAATTGGAATTTTGAGAGGCGACGGAGGTAACCACTGATCTGCACCCATCATCACTAATCCGATGAAGAGTTGGAAAGAGGCTGCTGGGGTTGTTTGGATGAGTGTCCATTAGTGTCAATTAGTGGTTTTCTTCTGCTGCTTGTGTCGTTTGTTTCTTCCCATGATTCACTTCGTCGTCGAGGTCACCTACACCGCTCCGCTCGAGCAGATCGACCAACTGCTCGCCGCGCACCGCGTCTTTCTCCAAACCGGCTACGACCGCGGTCTGCTCCTGATGTCCGGCCCGCAGAATCCGCGCATCGGCGGCTTCATCATCGCCCGCGCCGCCTCGCGCGACGACGTCGTGTCGTTCTTCCGCGCCGACCCTTTCCAGCAGGAAAACGCCGCCACGTATCGTTTCACCGAATTCAACCCCGTGAAACGCCAGCCCGCCCTCGAGAGTTGGTGCAGCGGTAAGTAACTTCCCGGCGCGCTGGTGGCAATCCGGTGACGCGCCGCGCCAGCGCGATTTTTCGCTGTCCGCCGATTGCGGCCCTCGACATCTTGACGGCGGCTTCAGACCCACTCGCTATTTTCTTCACTACACCCGCCCATGACCGACTCCGTCGCGCAAAAAATGTCGTTCCTCGACCGTTATCTCACGGTCTGGATTTTCGCCGCGATGGGGATCGGCGTCGTGCTCGGCAATTTCGTCATCGCCAATCCCGCGGCGTTCTTCGCGCCGCTCACCGTCGGCACCACCAACCTCCCTATCGCAGCCGGACTCATCCTCATGATGTATCCGCCGCTCGCGAAAGTGAAATATGCGCAACTCCCGCGCGTGTTCGCCAACACCCGCATCCTCGCGCTCTCGCTCGTGCAAAACTGGATCGTCGGCCCGGTGCTCATGTTCCTCCTCGCCGTCACGCTGCTCCGCGACCACCCCGACTACATGGTCGGCCTCATATTGGTCGGCATCGCGCGCTGCATCGCGATGGTCCTCGTCTGGAACGATCTCGCCAAAGGCAGCCCCGAATACGCCGCCGGCCTCGTCGCGCTCAACAGCATCGCGCAAATAGTCCTCTACAGTTTCTTCGCGTGGGTCTTCATCACGGTGCTCCCGCCCTATTTCGGACTCGCCGGTGCCGTCGTGCCCGTGCGCATGGCCGACATTTTCTGGAGCGTCATGATTTACCTCGGCATCCCGTTCGCCGCCGGCGTGCTCAGCCGCCTCATCCTCGTTCCGCTCAAGGGCGAGGACTGGTATGAACGCGTTTTCATCCCGCGCATCTCGCCGCTCACGCTCAGCGCCCTCCTCTTCACCATCGTCGTCATGTTCACGTTCAAAGGCGGCGCCATCGTCAAACTCCCGCTCGATGTCCTCCGCATCGCGCTGCCGCTCGTAATTTATTTCGCGATCATGTTCCTCGTCAGCTTTGCCCTAGCGAAGAAGCTCGGCGCCGATTACCCGCGCGCCGCTTCGCTCGCGTTCACCTCGGCCGGCAACAATTTCGAACTCGCCATCGCCGTCGCCATCGCGGTGTTTGGACTCAACTCCGGCGTCGGCCCGCTCATCGAAGTCCCCGCGCTCATCGCCCTCGTCCACGTCGCCTTCTGGCTCCGCCGCCGCTGGTATCCGGAAGCAGTCTGAGTTTTCCGCCGTTGCATGCGCCGACGCCTCGGCCCCCCGACCTACTCGCTACTCACCACTCGCTACTCTCAGCCCCATGAAACCTTCCGTCCTCATCCTCTGCACCGGTAACTCCTGCCGCAGCCACTTGGCTGAGGGAATTCTCCGCGCCGCCGCGGGTGACCTCGTCGAGGTCTACAGCGCCGGCTCGAAACCCACCGGCTACGTCCACCCCAAAGCCATCCAGGTCATGCGCGAGATCGGCCTCGATATTTCCGGTCACACGTCGAAGCACATGAACGAATTTCTGACGCGCCCGATCACGACGGTCATCACCGTCTGCGGCAATGCCGACCAAGCCTGCCCGATGTTCCCCGGCCAAGTGAACCGCCACCACTGGGGTTTCGACGACCCCGCGCACGCGACAGGAACCGAAGAAGAAATCCTCGCCGAATTCCGCCGCGTCCGTGACGCCATCAAACTCACCTTCGAGGCCTACGCCGCCGGCCTCCGCGAGTCTCCTCGCCGCCACTAAACACAACGTCATAAGTAATTGCCTATTGTGGTGGCCTGGGTTATCGTCCGTGCAATGAAAGCACTGACGATATCCGATCAAGAAAACATGA
>JANXWT010000272.1 GCA_025351035.1 Opitutia bacterium
ACGATGTGCGGCGCGTCGCGGACCGAGGCACTCGGTTATCTCACGCGACTGGAAAAGCTGACGAATCCCTGATTCAAAAAAAGACCGGAGCGTTTGGGCTCCGGTCCGAAAGGAGACGGCGCGGTGTCGCTCAATATTTCACCGAGCAGCCGTAGGCTTCTGTGTTTGAGATGGCGACGTGGCGGCCGGCTTTCAGGTCGGCGAGGGCGGCGGTGACGTAGTTCGTGGCTTTGGCGGCGTCGCTCATCTTGGTGGAGCGGATGCTGTCGATGGCGCCGGCGTAGACGAGGGTGCCTTGGGCGTTGACGATATACATGTGCGTCGTCGTGCGGGCGTCGTAGAGGTGTCCGACGGCGCCGGTCGGGTCTTTCATATACGCGGTCGTCGCCGAGCCTTTGTCTTGAAGCCATTTCGCCATGGCGTCGGGCGCGTAGTCGCCTTCGTTGCCGGGCGCAGCGGAATTGATCTGGAGCCAGACGACGCCGTCGGCCATCGCCGCCTGCTGCACCTTCTGCATGTTTTTCGAGAGGTAGTGTTTTTGGACAAAAGCGCATTCGGGGTTCGACCATTCGAGGACGACCGTCTTGCCCTTGAAGTCGGACAGGGAGTGTTTTTGGCCGTGGATGTCGGTGAGGCTGAAGTCGGGCGCGGGCTGGCCGACCGTGGCGGTCGCCGCGCGGGCGGAGGGAGCGATGGCCAGCAGGGCGACCGCTCCGAGGACGAGGAGGTGTTGGATTTTTTCATGGGTTAGCGGGGAAAATACAGTGGCGGAGGGCAGTGGTCAAAGTGTGAACGAGCAATTGCTTATTAATCGCGACGAACCCGGGCCGGGCGCAGTTGTGCGGCGGAATCAGGCGCGCTTTTCGCGCGCGGCTTCTTGGCTTTTTTCGGCTTGGGCGCGGCGTGGTCGGGCTTCAGGTGGTCCCAGATGACGTCGACGAAGTCGTGGAGTTCCTCGGGTTTCGTGGGTTCCTTGGCGTTGCCGGAGATGACTTCGACCATCGCCATCGAGTGGAGTGCATGGACGACAAGGGTCATGAAGGCGCGGAGGTTGACAGGCCGGATGATGCCGGCTTCCTGCCACCCTTTGAGGCGGAGCTGGAGGATGGGAAAAATCTCGCCGACGCGGTTGTGCCGGTGGACTTCGCCCATCATTTCTTTCCCGTAGGTCGGGTGTGCGGCGAGGCTGAGGACGGACGGCATGCCGGCGCGGAACTGGTCCTTCGTGCGCGCGCAGAAGAGCGCGAGGTAGGATTTCGGCGTGTGCGCGGCCATGTCGATGTCGAGCAGCCCGCTGAGCGAATCGGTGCGCGGGGCGAGCGCGGCGTAGAAAAGTTCGTCCTTGGTCTTGAAGCGCTGGTAGATGATCGCCTCGGAGATGCCGGCGGCCTGGGCGACGTCGCGCGTGGTGGCGGTGTGGCCGCGCTCGCGGAAAATCTTCCGGGCGACTTCCAGCAGCGCACTGTCTTGGATGGTTTTCGGGCGTCCCATGAACAGTGCAGTGTTGGAGTTTAGTCTCGGTTGGCAAACGGGGAATGAATCAGAGGGCCGAGACTGGAGCCGGGGCGCGCTCGCCCCGGAAACGCGGCGAGGGCGCCGCGTCCCTAGGAATTGCCACCCGCTCACTCATACGCGAGGGCGTCGCGCACCGACATGCGGAGCATGCGCGAGATGGTAAGGGCGACGGCAAGCATGATGACGAGCAGGCCGCTGAAGAGCAGGCCGAGTGCGAGCTTCGAGACGACGACGGGCACGGGCATCATGAAGGCGTTGTTGCCGACGAACTGGTTGAAGGCATACGTCGCCGGGTAGGACAACAAGGCCGCGAGCACGAAGCTGAGCAACGCGGTGCTGCCGCTCTCGGCGAGGAACATCGCGGTGACGTTGCCCGGTGTGGCGCCGACGGCGCGGATGACGCCGATCTCGCGGGTGCGCTCGAGGATGTTGAGGCTGGTGAAGGCGACGAGGCCGATGGCGCCGACGAGCGCCGTGCCGAGCGCGATGACCGTGCAGACGATGACGAAGTTCGAGAAATGCTCGTCCATCGATTTGCGGAATTCCCAACGCGTGGCGATGGGGCCGGCCGAGACGCCGGCGTCGAGGATGGCTTGGTCGAGCGCGGCGAGCACCTCGTCGGTGCGCGTGGTGTCGATCTTGAGGCGCAGCTCGGAGGCGATGCCCACGACGCCGGTCATCGTCTCGAAATTGGCGGAGTCGACGTAGATGTAGGGCGCGTTGATCTCGTTGACGAAGCCGACGACGCGCGCCCTAGCGGTGCGGTCGCGGAATTTCAGTTCGATTTCGCTGTCGAGTTTCACGCCGACCAAGCCGCGTTGGAGCGGGCGCGTCATGACGACGACGCCCATCTCGCCCGGCGCGGGCCAGCGGCCTTCCTGCATCGTCAGTTTTTTCAGCTGCGTATCGACGGGATAACCCGAGACGAGCGCGCGCTTGGCATAACCGGCGTCGCGCGGACCGATGGTGGTGACGTTGGCGGTGGTGGCCTGGGCGGCGTCGACGCCGATGACTTCCGCGCTGGTGCGGCGCCACGCTTCGGCGACCTGCACGCCGGGGAGGCCGCGCGCGATGGCCTCAAGCTGCGCGACAGGGATGGGTTTGGACACGCTGAACTGGATGTCCTGCCCGCGGTCCTTCACGCTCACGTCGATGATGGACATGAGGCTTTCGTAGATGTTGTAGGCCGAGAGCAGCACGGCGCCGCCGAGCGAGAGGCCGGCGACGGTGACGAAGAGCCGCCATTTCCGGCGGAAAGCGTTGCGCAGCGCGAAAGTCCAGCGGCGGTCGCCGGGCAGACGGACGAGTTTGGTGGAGAGCGCGCCCGACGACACCGGCGCGGTGATGCCGGGATCCTGGATGGCTTCGCGGGCGCTCATGCGCGCGGCGCGGATGATCGGCACGGCCATCGCGAGAAACGGGATGCCGAGCGTGAAAAGGATTTCGCCGGCGAACAGCTGCGACGACACCTGCAGCGAGTCGATGTCGAGATTCTGCTCGCGGGCGGTGTAGGCGATGGCCCAGCGCCCGAGCCAAATGCCGAGCGGCATGGCGAGCGCGGTTGCGGCGACGACGAACGGGCCGACGAGCGAGAGGTATTGGACGGCGAGCTGGCGCGTCGTCGCGCCGATGGTCTTCATGATGCCGACTTGGCGGACCTCGCGTTTCATCCAGAGCGACACGACGTAGGCGGCGACGGCCGCGGTGCAGCAGAACGCCATGACGGCGAAGCCTTGGAAAATCTGCATGAGTGCGGACATGAGGCCCGCGTGCGGGTGCGTGTTGGCGAGACCTTCGACACGGATGGGCGGGTAACCCTTGGCCGTGAGCGCGGCGCGCAGGGAATCGACCATCTGGGTGACGCCCGTGCGCCGGTCTTCCATGATGACTATGATCTGGTCGAGCGAGGAGCTTTGCCCGAGTTTCGCGGCGATGGCGGGCGTGGCGTAGGCGTAGATGACGCGCTCCATGAAACCCGGCGCGACCGACGTGTCGTGCGTGAGGCCGCTGATCGCGATGGGCACAGTGCCGCCGCCGGCGACGCGGATATTGAGTTTCTCGCTGGGATCGCCCGGCAGCATCGTGAGGCTGGATTGCTCGACGAGCAGGCCGGCGTCGCCCGGAGGAAATTTGCCGTTGTGCTGGTGGATGACGCCGACGCGCTGGTCCTCGAGATCGCGCAGGACGAAAAGCATCATCTGAATCCACTCGCCCGGTTTTTTGCCGGCGACGCGCAGGAGCATCACGCGGCGCGCGTCGGCGTCGAACACACCGG
>JANXWT010000274.1 GCA_025351035.1 Opitutia bacterium
TTGTCGACGAGGCCTTCGCCCACGACGACCACGCAATGTTTCTCGCGCTTGAGCACCTTGCGGACGTCGTCGAGAAATTTGTCGTTCGAGAACGCAACTTCGGGGACGTAAACGAGGTGCGGCGGATCGTTCGGGTGGTCGCGGCGCTTGGCGAGCGAAGCCCCGGCGGCGAGCCAGCCGGCGTTGCGGCCCATGACCTCGATGATGGTGACGAGATCGCCCTGGCCCATGGCGTCGGCGTCAGTCGCGAGTTCGCGCACCGTGGTGCCGATGTATTTCAGCGCGCTGCCGTAACCGGGGCAATGGTCCGTCGCCGAAAGGTCGTTGTCGGTCGTCTTCGGGATGCCGATGACGCGCAGCTCGTAAGCCTGCTCCTTGGCGAGGGCGGAAATCTTCGCGGCCGTCTCCTGCGCCTCTTCGGCTCCGATGTGGAAAAAATAACGGATGTTGTGCGCCTTGAAGACCTCGAGCACGCGCTCGAAATCCTGCTGCTTTTTCATCTTCATGCGGCACGAACCCAGCGCGGCGCCGGGCGTGAAGCGCAGCCCGCGGATGGCCTGTTGCGATTCGGCGGCGAGATCGACGATGTCCTCGTGCAGAATGCCATGCACGCCGTTGAGCGCGCCATAGACTTCCTCGATGCAGCTGTGGTTGAGCGCCTCGCCGACCACGCCGGCGACGCTGGCGTTGATCACGGCGGTCGGGCCGCCTGACTGGCTGACGAGACAGTTTCCGGTTAGTTCTGCCATTGGATGTGTATAGTTAAAGCTGTTAAAGAAACGAAGAGAACCGCCAACGAAAGGGAGCCCGCTTGGGCGAGGCAAACCAAATCTCCCGACGCCTCCGAATTAGCTCGGGGCGAACGATCTGGGCTCCGTCTGACCGCTCCTTAAAGCAGCTTTCCCGGCCGGTAATCGGCGGCACCCCGGTGCTTCTTCACGAGTGGTTCCACGGCGGCAACAAAGGCGTCGGCCTGATGCGGCGCCGCGCCGACGAAGCGTTCGCTCTGGCTGAGAATCTCCTGCAGCTTGCGCTTGCCGAGCCCGAGGCGCTTGTCCCCCGCCAGCCGGCCGAGCAAATCGGCGTCACCGCCGGCGCGCAACGCCTTCGCCGCGGCAAGCGCGTGCTCCCTGATCGCCGCGTGCGCTGTCTCGCGACCCGCGCCCGTTTTCACAGCCTCCATCAGAATCGTCGTCGTCGCGAGAAACGGCAGGTTGCGCTGGTTTTCCGCGGCGATGGCCGCCGGGAAAACCTCCATCTGCCGCAGCACCGTCAGGAAAGTCTCCACCAAGCCGTCGATGGCAAAAAACGCGTCGGGCAACGCCACACGCCGGACAACCGAGCACGACACATCGCCCTCGTTCCACTGGTGGCCGGCGAGGTTCGCCGTCATCGTCACGTAGCCGGAGAGAATCGTCGAGAAGCCGCAGATGCGTTCGCAGTTCCGCGCGTTGACCTTGTGCGGCATCGCGGACGAACCGACTTGGCCTTCCTGGAAGCCCTCGGCCAACAAACCGGCACCGGCCATCAGCCGCAGCGTTGTGGCGAAGCTCGCTGCCGCCGCGCCGGCTTGGTGCAGGGCGCTGACGACATCGAAATCGAGACTGCGCGGGTAAACTTGCCCGACCGCGCGGAGCGCCGCTTTGAAGCCGAGGTGCTTGAGGATGCGTTCCTCGAGCTGGTCGACCTTGTCGGCATCGCCGCCAAGCAGCGTGAGTTGGTCGAGCTGCGTGCCGACCGCGCCCTTCAGGCCGCGCACCGGATAGCGCGTGATGAGATCGTCAAGCCGCGCGCACGCGAGGAGCAATTCCTGCCCGAACATCGCGAGGCGCTTGCCGAGCGTCGTCGGTTGCGCGGGCACATTGTGCGTGCGGCCGGTGATCATGAGGTCGCGGTGCGCCGCGACTTGCCGGGCGAGCGCGGCCAACGCCGCCACCAACTTGAACCGCACGAGCCGCAGTGCCTGGTGGACTTGCAGTTGTTCGACGTTCTCCGTCAGATCGCGGCTGGTCAGCCCGAGGTGGATGAACTGGCGTTTCGCGAGATCGGAAAATTCCTCCAGCCGCGCCTTTACGTCGTGCAAGGTCACGCGTTCGCGCTCCTTGATGCGCCCCACGTCGACGTCATCGCGCACGCGTTCGTAATCCTTGATCGCCTCGATCGGGATGGGCACGCCGAGATCGCGCTGCGCCTTCATCAC
>JANXWT010000287.1 GCA_025351035.1 Opitutia bacterium
CGAACCGCGGCTACGCGGTCCTGCAAGTCAACTATCGCGGCTCGGGCGGTTACGGCAGCAGCTTCCAGCGCGCCGGCTACCATGAGTGGGGCGGTAAAATGCAGGACGATCTGACCGATGCCGTGAAGTGGGCGATAGATCAGGGCATCGCCGATCCCGCGCGCGTCGCCATCTACGGGGCCAGCTATGGCGGCTACGCCGCGCTTGCGGGTTTGGTCTTCACACCCGAACTCTACTGCTGCGGCGCGAACTATGTCGGTCCGAGCGACCTTGGGCTGCTGGTGGGTTTGGGTAAAAATCGCGGTGGTGGTGACAGCGCTGATATTTTTTACCGCAAGTTTCTCGGGGACGATAGTGAATACCTCCAATCTCGTTCACCGGTGAACTTCATCGAGCGTATCCGAGTGCCACTCTTCAATGCCTACGGCTATAACGACCCGCGCGTTGACATCCGGCACTGGACGCGGCTTGAGGCCAAGCTTAAGCAGTTCAACAAACCCTACGAGATCATGATCGAAGACAACGAGGGTCACGGGTTTGCCAACGAGAAGAACCGGCTCGCCTATTATCGGCGATTAGAGGCGTTTTTCGACCAGCACCTGTCACCCGGGCGTGCGGATGCAGTAGAGGTCAAATCCGGCAATTGAACCGGCCGGGAAGGGGTTTGTTGGTGCCCGCAGCGGTCCTCCTTGCACAGCGATGACGCGGGCGCACACCATCAGACTGAGGCAGAAACCTTCGCTCACGATAGGAACCCAGCTTGCCGTTCGCTCAGTAACCGGTAGCGGGCCGGGGGTTAGTCACCCTAATAATGGGAGCCAACCAGTCGGGCTCCTTTACTTCAATTGATGGGGGTGGTTACTGTTGTCCGTCGGAAACCACGCCAGCCACCCTGTCCTTTCCCCCCGTCACCACGCGATGAATCTCCTCGGCTCGCTCTTCAATTCGTCCATTGGCAAGAAATTCCTGATGGCCGCCACCGGACTCGTGTTGGTCGGTTTCGCTACCGGCCATCTCATCGGCAATCTGCAGATTTTTCTGCCGTCCGAGAAAATCAACCACTACGGGCACCTGCTCGAGTCGCTCGGCTCCGTGCTCTGGCTCATCCGCGGCTTCCTGCTCGTGTGCGTCGCGATCCACATCTGGGTCGCCATCCAGCTGACCATTGAGAATCGGGTGGCGCGGCCCACGGCCTATGCCAAAGACTACACCAACCGCGCCTCGCTCGCCTCGCAAGTCATGGCGCGCACGGGCCTCGTCGTGCTGGCGTTTCTCGTCTACCACCTTATGCACTTCACTCTCCGCGTGCAGCATCCGGAGTGGAGCGAGCATACCTACCGGCTCACCGACGGCACGATGGTGCGCAACGTCTACGCGATGGTCGTCCAAGGTTTTAGCAGCGTCGGCGTCTCGGCCTTCTACATCATCGCGGTCGGCTTGCTCAGCTATCACCTGAGTCACGGCTTCGCTAGCATGTTCCAGTCGCTCGGCCTCAAGAACGAGCGTTGGACTAGCTGCCTCGAGCGCGTCTCCACCGCCTATTGCTGGATCTACTTCCTCGCCAGCGCCGCCATCCCGCTCGCCGTCCTCGGCTGGCTGCCCGGCCTCAGCGGCTTCATCCAACGCTAACTTTTCCCCGCCATGGCCAAACTCGATTCCAAGATTCCTTCCGGCCCGCTCGCCGACAAATGGCAGAAGCACAAGACGGAGATCAAACTCGTCAACCCCGCCAACAAGCGCAAATACGAGGTCATCGTCGTCGGCGCCGGTCTCGCGGGTTCCTCGGCTGCGGCCACGCTCGCCGAACTCGGCTACAAGGTGAAGAGCTTCGTGTTCCACGACAGTCCACGCCGCGCGCACTCGATCGCCGCGCAGGGCGGCATCAACGCCGCGAAGAATTACCAGAACGACGGCGACTCCGTGCACCGCCTCTTCTACGACACGCTGAAGGGCGGCGATTACCGCGCCCGTGAGGCCAATGTCCATCGTCTCGCCGAAGTGTCCGTCAACATCATCGACCAGTGCGCGGCGCAAGGCGTGCCGTTCGCGCGCGAATACGGCGGCCTCCTCGCCAACCGCTCGTTCGGTGGCGCGCAGGTTTCGCGCACGTTCTACGCGCGCGGCCAGACCGGCCAGCAGCTTCTCCTCGGCGCCTACAGCGCTCTCTCGCGCATGATCGGTGCCGGCGGCATCGAGATGCACAACAACTCCGAGATGCTCGACCTCGTCGTCGTCAACGGCCACGCGAAGGGCATCATCGTCCGCGATCTGATCACCGGCGAGATCACGCGCCACTCGGCCGACGCCGTCATCCTCGCCACCGGCGGCTACGGCAACGTCTTCAATCTCTCCACCTACGCGCGTCAGTCTAACGCCACCGCGATCTGGCGCGCTTACAAGCGCGGCGCCTGCATGGCCAACCCGTGCTACACGCAGATTCACCCGACGTGCAT
>JANXWT010000305.1 GCA_025351035.1 Opitutia bacterium
CGCCTGTGCCGGAAGCGAACCAACCGCAGCCAGTCCCGGTGGCTTAATTTTCCTCCCGTGCCCGGTCTTGATGAATTGCAAACGCGCCTCGGCTATCGTTTTCAAAACGAGGCGTTGCTGACGCTGGCGTTGACTCATCCATCCGTCGCGCAGGAAACCGGCAATGCCCAGCACAATCAGCGGCTGGAATTTCTCGGCGACGCCGTGCTGCAGATCCTGATCGGCGAAGCGCTTTTCCGCCTCTACCCCGAAGCCCGCGAAGGCCTCTTGAGCAAACGTCGCTCGCTTCTGGTGAACCGCAATTTTCTCGCGACCCTCGCGAGGGAAACCGGCGTCGACGTCAGTCTGCGGCTGGGCAAGAGCGAAGAGAAAGCCGGCGGACGCGAACGGACTTCCGCACTCAGCGACGCGTTCGAGGCGCTCGTCGGCGCGCTCTTTCTCGACAGCGATTTCCCCACGGCCCGCCGCCTCGTGCTGTCGGTCTACGGAGACCTGACGGCCCGCCTAAGCGCAACCGAAGAAGAGAACAACCCCAAGGGCCGCTTGCAGGAACTCGTGCATCCCGTCCACGGCAACGATTGCCTGCGCTACGAAATGACCCGCAGCCTAGGCGAGGCCCACGCGCGCAGCTACGAGGTCACCGTTTTCCTCAACGGCGCGCCACTCGGCTCCGGCAGCGGCACCTCCAAGAAAACCGCCGAGGAAGCCGCCGCCGCGGTGGCGCTGGTGGCGCTGCGGCAGCGGGGAACCGACATGCCACCGGGCAAACAGTAGCCGCTTGCATCGCCCGGCACCGCTCCAGCAGAGAGCTTCGCGGCAAAAATTCATCCGAGTGGAATCTCCGGGCGACCAAGATAACCTCCTGCACATTTCCGGGCGGAAACCCGTCTTCGCTCAGATGTGGATCGCCTCGTTGGTCGTCGCCGCGGCGGCTTCACCGAGCGCCTCGGACAGCGTCGGGTGCGCGTGGATCGTGTGATGGATCTCGTCCACCGTCGCCTCGAGGTTCATCGCCAGGCCGAACTCCGCGATGAGCTCCGTCGCTTCGTTGCCGATGATGTGCACGCCGAGAATCTCGCCGGTCTTCGCGTCGCTGATGATCTTCACGAAGCCTTCCGTGTCGCCCGCCGCCACGGCTTTGCCGACCGCGGTAAACGGGAACTTGCCGACCTTGTAGTCGAGTTTCTTTTCCTTCGCGGCCTTCTCGGTGAGACCCGTGCTGGCGACCTGCGGCTGGCAGTAAGTGCAACCGGGAAAATTGCCGACCTGCTGCGGCTGGCTGTGGCCGAAGATGCCGTTGACGGCGTTGATCGCGCGGAACATCGCGACATGCGCGAGCCACGGCGGGCCCTGGATGTCGCCGCACGCGTAGATGCCCGCGACGCTCGTCTGGTAGTTCGCATCGACCTTCACGAAACCGCGGTCGAGTTCGAGCTTCACCCTCGGCGAGAGCAGACCCTCGAGCGCTGACGTGATGCCGACGGCGACGAGCACGGTCTCGACCTCGATCTCGGTCGTTGCGCCGTCTTTGACGAGATTGAGCTTCACGCTGTCGGCGCCGACGCGGATGTTGTCGCACTTGGTGCCGACGTGCGTCGCGATGCCCTGCTTGGCGAAACTGCGGTCGAGCACCTTGGCGACCTCCTCGTCCTCGACGGGCAGGATTTGCGGCAGCATCTCGACCAGCGTCACCTTCGTGCCGAAGGCGTTGAAGAAATACGCGAACTCCACGCCGATGGCACCGGCGCCGATGATGGCGAGGGATTTCGGCGGCGCCTTGGCGACGAGCGCCTCACGCGAAGTCATCACGCGCACACCGTCGACCGGCAGTCCGGGTAACAGCTTCGGCTTCTGGCCGGTGGCAAGCAGCACGTTCTTCGTCTTGAAAAATTTTCCCCGGTGGTCGCCGGCGATGATCTCCACCATGCCGGGGATCGTCACCTGCGCCTTGCCGACGAAGTAGTCGACCTTGTTCTTCTTGAAGAGGAACTCGACGCCGCCCGCCATCTTGTTCGAGACGCCGCGCGAGCGAGCGATGATCTTCTCAAAGTCGAACGACACGCCCTGCACGCTGAGACCGTAGGCGTCGGCCTTTTGGATGGTGCGGTAGAGCTCGGCGCTTTTGAGCAGCGCCTTGGTGGGAATGCAGCCCCAGTTCAGGCACGTGCCGCCGGCGCGCTCCATTTCGATGCACGCGACTTTCTTACCAAGCTGCCCGGCGCGGATCGCCGCCACATAGCCGGCCGGACCGCCGCCAATGACCACCAAATCGTAGATTGCGTCAGACATAGTCTTTAAGGATTAGGGCCGACAAAGTCGCCCCCCACCCCGGTTCCGTCAAACGGAATCTCCCCGGCGAAAATTCGCCTCAAATATCGATCACGTCGTCACTCTTCGCCGGCGGCCGCGCCACCGGCGGACGGCCTGCGGGAGCGACCGGCTTCGTCACGAGCACGCGGCTCAGAATCATGTTGGTCAGGCTGACGATCAGCGCACCCCACAACGCCGCGCCGAAAGTGGCGACATGAAAGCCCTCAACGAGTCGCCCCACGAAGTAGAACAGGCACGCGTTGATGATCCAGATGCCGATGCC
>JANXWT010000317.1 GCA_025351035.1 Opitutia bacterium
GGTCGATGGGCTTGGTGATGTAGTCGACGGCGCCGACGCCAAGGCCCTCGATCTTGCCTTCCTTCGAGGTGCGCGCGGTAATGAAGATGATGGGGATGGCTTTTGTCGCCGGATCGGACTGGAGGATCTGGCAAACCTCGAGTCCGTCCATGTCGGGCATCATGACGTCGAGGAGAATGAGGTCGGGCTTGTTCGCGGCGACGAGATTGAGCGCCTCGTGGCCGGAGTAGGAGGTGGCGACCTCCATGCCCTCGCGTTCGAGTTTGCGCTTCAGCAACTGGACGTTGATGGGCTGATCATCGACGACGAGAATTTTGGGAACGGTCATCGGAATTCAGGCGAGACAACCTCTTTTGCTATCGTTGGCAAGCGCGGGGTGTCGTGGTGCGAGCGGATGCCTACTGTCGCACACGATCAGAGTGGCCCCGGCTCCTCTTTCAGCTCTGTGATTTTGGAGTAATACATGCCGTGGTTTCCGTATCTGGCCACGAACAGATATTTGTGCCCCACCTGTAGCTCTGGAGCAATGCCTTCATCAAAATCATAAATCATGTCCGGCCTATCATATCTTCCCTCTCTCACTTCGGGGACTTTGCGGACCATGCTCTGAATCTTGCCATCGATGGTTTGACGAACCTCGGGACGAATCCTGACGGTGACTCCAACAAAGGTGAATTGATCCAGCGTTGCATGCGCCGTCTTGCGGGCGCAGCCGCTGGCTAGGAGGAGAAGGACAATCGCGAATCTCCTTTTGCAAACGGAGTGGGCGGCGGTGTCAGCGACCCCGCCCCACAATTTTCGGACGCGGACTGAAGTGCCCTGCTCCTGGGGAGGTTTGTGGCGGTTGACAGAAACGAAAATGTCAGACAACGTCCGGGCATGACCACCAATGTCCGCACGTTTCTCCGCGAGTTTCCCGTGTTCAAGGCCAAGGCGCGCCAAGGAGGCACGGTGCGCATCCGCGACAAAGAAGGGGAGTTTCTCTTCTCAGCGGCGGGCGCACGGAACACGCTGCTGGGGGCGGCCCGCGGGAAGATCGCGTTCCACGGCGACATCGCCGCGCCGACACTGAAAGGCGACAGCTGGAAGCCGTCGCTGTGAAGTCGCGGCTGAAATACCTGCTCGACACCCATGCGTTTCTCTGGGCCGCCACGGACGAGGACCGGCTGGGTGCGGAGGCGGCGCGGGTGCTGGCCGTCACGCCTTACGAGCAACTGGCGATCTCCGACGTGACTTTGCAAGAGACGGGCCTGCTGCTGCACATCGGGAAAATTTCCTTCCACGGTTCGGCGGCCAACGTGCTCGGCCAGTTGCTCGATCATGTGCAGGTGCTGCCGATCACCCTGGCCATTGCGCTCGCGGCGCCGGACTTGAAACTGCCGCACGGCGACCAGTTCGACCGGATCATCGCCGCCACGGCGAAGCTGCACACATTGACGCTCATTACCAAGGACGCGAACATCACCGACGCGGGCATTGTGGCTACGCTGTGGTGAGGTCGGGCGGCGCGCACGAAAAAGGCCGCAGTTCTGCTGGCCAGCAGAACGCCCCTGCACCAAACCAGACGCGGGCTGAAGCGCCACGCTCCGGCGGAGGCTCACGCTTTGTTGTTCTGCCGGTAGGCTTTCACGGTGTTCTTCATCAGCATGGCGACGGTCATCGGGCCGACACCGCCGGGCATCGGCGTGATCTTTGAGCAGACTTGCGAGACGGAGGGGAAGTGGACGTCGCCGGTGAGACGGGTGCCGGATTTCCTCGTGGCGTCAGGCACACGCGAGACGCCGACGTCGATGATGACGGCGCCGGGCTTGACCATGTCGGCGGTGACGAACTCGGCTTTGCCGATGGCGGCGATGAGCACGTCGGCCTGGCGCGTGAACGACGCGATGTCGGCAGTCTGCGAGTGGCAGATCGTGACGGTGGCGTTGGCCCACTGGTTGCGCTGCACGGCGAGGAGCGCAGCGGGTTTGCCGACGATCAGGCTGCGGCCGAGGACGACGACGTGTTTGCCCGCGAGGGAAACGCCGGTGCGGCGGAGGAGCTCCATGATGCCGGCGGGCGTGCAGGCGACGAAACCGGTGGCGTCCTCCTGCGCGAGCTTGCCGAGGTTGAGCGTGTGGAAACCGTCAACATCCTTGTGGGCGGCGATGCGGCGGAACACGGCGACTTCATCGATGGGCTTCGGCAGCGGCGACTGCACAAGGATGCCGTCGACAGTGTCATCGGCGTTGAGGCCGTCGACGAGCGCGCAGAGTTCTTCCTGTGTGATGGTGACCGGCGGGAGGACGAGGCGGGAGGTCAGGCCGATCTCGGCGGCCATGTTCTCCTTTTTCTTCACGTAGGAAATGGAGGCGTCGTCGTCGCCGACGCGCACGAGGGCGATGCAGGGCCGGCGGCCGGTGAACGTGGCGACCTCGGCCTTGAGTTCGGCGGCGATGTCTGAGGCGATTTTGTTTCCGTCGATGAGTTCCATAGGGCGGGAAAGGAAGGCCGAACACGCGGCGCACGGTTCGCCCGCCGCGCGGGACCGGCGGGCGGGGCGGGAAATTACCTGACTTGCAGGGACTCGGCGGCGATCACGAGATCCTTGCCGTCAACGGTGTTTCGCACCGTGCCGGTGAGGGTGACGAGGAGTCCGACGAAGTTTTCGAGTTTGTCGGTGAGGACGAGGCGGCGGGTGTCGACATAGGCGAAGCGCCGGCCGGTCGAGTCGGAAAGCTGGTAGGCGTAGGGCGGGGCTGGGTTGATGACGAGGATTTGGGCCACGACGAGCGTGCCTTGAAAGTTACGGGGCAGGCTGGCGGTGTCACCCGTGATGGGGACGGGCCGGCCGTGCGCGGAGGCGGCGGCGGCGGTCGCAATCGGCGCGGGCGCGGCGGGAAGCGCAAGGGAGAGCGCGGACTCGCTGCCGGGAGTGTTGGCGGTGGAGCCCGTGGCGAGGAAGCCCTGGAGTTTTTTGTCGATTTTGATCCGCGACCAATCGCCGTGGAGACCGGTGATCTCAGTCTTATCGCCTTTCTGCGCGGTGGTGAGGATGCGGGCGGTCTTGTCGGGCGAGCCGAGAATGTTGGCGCCTTCGCGAACCTCGAGGCCCTTGGTGATGTCGCGATTGTGGACGTAGGCCTCGAACGGCCCGGTGACTTCGACGCGGCGCCAACCTGCGGGGGCCTCGCCAACGATGACGACCGTCGAGCCGGCCGCGAGGCGGAGGAGGACGGGCGACTTGGGATCGGCTTGCACGAACACGGCGGTGTCGCTGGCGAGCGTGTCGGCGGCGAGGCGGACGGCGGCGAGAGCAAGAGCTCCGGCTACGCTGAGGCTGCGCAGGACAGGGAGGAGGCAGGGTTTAGTTTTCATGGTGGGCGATTTTGGCGGCGGCTTTGGCGGCAAGTTCCGCCTGACGGTAATGCGGGCGGGGGATGGCGAAGAGCAGTTCGATTTCCTTGGTAGAAAGTTGTTTCACGCCGCGCAAAGGAATTCCGCGCAGGGG
>JANXWT010000325.1 GCA_025351035.1 Opitutia bacterium
GTCGGCGAGGCCGACGGCATGGTCGATCTTATCGGTCACGGCGGCGCGGCCGCCGCCGAGGGCCATGATGGCGTGGCCGCATTTGAGGGCGTCCACTTCGCTAACGAAGCCCTTCGCGTCGGCCGATGCCTTGACTGCGACGAGTTTCTTCGCCGTCGGCAGCAGCTTGTAGTCGTCCACCACGCGAGCGTCGCCGCCCTGGGCGGTGCACATCTCGCGAAATTTCTGCAACGCCGAGCCGTTGGCGAGGGCCGTGTCCATCTTAGCCTGTGCCTTTTTCAGGTCCTTGGCCAAGCCGCCGAGGACAAGCATGTGACCCGTGAGTGCAAAAGTGACCTCCATCAGGTCGGCCGGGCCGCGGCCCTTGAGGCACTCGATGGACTCGATGACCTCGGTGGTGTGGCCGGCGGCGCGGCCGAGCGGCTGGTTCATCGCCGTGAGGAGGGCGCGGACGGGTTTGCCGCCGGCCTTGCCGACCGCAACCATGGCCCGGGCGAGCGTGAGCGCGTCGTCCTTTTTCTTCATGAACGCGCCGCGGCCGAACTTCACGTCGAGCACGAGCGAGTCGATGCCCTCCGCGAGCTTCTTGCTCATGATGCTGGCGCAGATGAGCGGGATGCACTCGACCGTGCCGGTGACGTCGCGGAGCGAGTAGAGTTTCTTGTCGGCGGGCACGACCTGCGGGGTCTGGCCGATCATGGCGGCGCCGACCTTCTGCAGGATGGCGCGGAACTCCGGCACGCTGAGGTTGACCTTGAAGCCGGGGATGGCTTCGAGCTTGTCGAGCGTGCCGCCGGTGTGGCCGAGGCCGCGGCCGCTCATCATCGGCACCTTGAGGCCGCAGGCGGCGGCGAGCGGGGCGAGGATGAGCGAGACCTTGTCGCCGACGCCGCCGGTGGAGTGCTTGTCGACCTTCGCGCCGGGGATGTCCTTCAAGTCGATCACGTCGCCCGAGCGCATCATCGCGTCGGTCAGCCAGGCGGTTTCCTGCGGCGTCATGCCGCGCCAGAAGATCGCCATGAGCAGCGCGGTGGCCTGGTAGTCGGCGAAGGCCTTGCCGTCGCTCACGCCGCGGGCGAAGAACTCGATCTCGTCCTTGGTCAGCGCGCCGCCGTCGCGTTTCTTGATGATGATGTCTTGCGGGAAAAATTGGCCGCTCATGCCCGGCATCTAAGGCGGCGGCGCGGCGGTCGTCGAGGGAGTATTCGCCGGGAGGCTTGCGCGCGAACCGGCTTTGGACTGCGCTGTGCGCATGGCCGTCACGCCTTTCTCTGCTGTCTTGCTCGCCGCCGGGCGCTCCGTGCGCATGGGCCGCGACAAGGCACTGCTCGACGTCGGCGGTCGCCCGCTGTGGCAACGCCAGTGGGGCTTGCTCGCCGAGGCCGGCGCGACGGAGCGTTTTCTCTCCGTGCGGGCCGAACAGGACTGGGCTCCGGCTGAGTTGCCAAAGATCATGGACGTCGCACCTGACGCCGGCCCGCTCGCCGGGATCATCGCGGCGCTGGAGCGTTGCACGACTCCTTTGCTACTTGTGCTCGCGGTTGACTTGCCCGGTATGCAAGCGGCGTATTTGCAAAGGTTGCATGAGCGTTGCGGCCTCGAGCGCGGCGTCGTGCCTTGGCGGCGCGGCGGCCGCCCCGAGCCGCTCTGCGCGATCTATCCGCGCGAAGTGTTGTCCGAGGCCCGCGAGTTGCTCGCGCACGGGCACAACGCGGTCACGGGCCTCGCCGCCACGGCCGGTTCGCTTGGACTGATAGGCACTTTGGCCATCGAGCCGGACGACGAGCCGCTATTCGTGAATTGGAATCACCCAGGCGATATTGGCTGAGATTCAAATCGACGGCGGCTGCGCCAAGGCCTCGATCACCAACGGAGATTTGCGCCGGTAGTAGAAAGCCAGGCCGCCTTGATAGATTAGCGTGACCAGAATAACGGAGCCATAGGCCGCACGGAAAGCCGTCTGCACCAGCGGCACGATCTCGGCTCGCGAGATGCCGCCGTCTTTCAAGAGCCCTTCCATTTCTGGCGTGAGATTCGAGAGCACGTATTCGCTGTCGAAACTGAAGAGCCGGCTCACGGCGTAGGCGAGGATGACGCCGAGCACGAACAGCTGCGAGCGCACGAGCCACGTCAGGCCATCGGCCTCGCGCTTTTTCAACAGGTGATGGCCGCGGATTTCCATGACTCCACCCGCCGCGATGAACAACCCGGTGCCGCCGCCCACGAGATCGCCGAGCGCAAGGCTGATGAGCGCACAGAGCCCGGCAAACAGTGCGACGCTCCAACCATTCATCCGGGAAATTTTGAGCACTCTCTTGAGCGCCAGTTGTTGCGGCGTGGGCGGAGGAACGGTCATGATGAAAGGATTGCGCCAATGGGCCGGACAAGGAATCTAAATCTTCGTCATGCCGTCCCGTCCCAAGAAACCCTGGCCCTTCCGGATCGAGTTCCCGCCCGAGCTGCCGATCAGCGCGCGGGCGGACGAGATCATTGGTTTGCTGCAGCAGCACCAAGTGTTGGTGCTCGCCGGGGAGACGGGCTCGGGCAAGACGACGCAGCTGCCGAAAATGTGTCTCGCCGCCGGCTGCGGTGGTCGCGGCAAGATCGCCTGCACGCAGCCGCGGCGCGTGGCGGCGACCTCCGTGGCTCGCCGGGTGGCGGAGGAATTGAATGTGCCGCTCGGCCGCGAGGTCGGTTGCAAGATTCGCTTCGCCGATCAGACGTCGCGTGACACCGTCATCAAGTTCATGATCGATGGCATGCTGCTCGCCGAGTTGCAGAACGACCCGTTCCTCGGCGAATACGACACGATCATCGTCGACGAGGCGCACGAGCGTTCGCTCAACATCGACTTCATTCTCGGTCATCTGCGCCGCCTGCGCCTGCGCCGGCCCGAGCTGAAGATCATCATCACTTCGGCGACGATTGACACCGAGGCGTTTTCCAAGGCGTTTGACAACGCACCCATCGTCGAGGTGTCGGGCCGCATGTATCCGGTAGAAGTCATCTATGCGCCGCTCGACGAGCTGAAGGAGGGCAAGGAAGAGATGACTTACATCGACGCGGCGGTGGAGGCGGTCGAGCGCGTGCTGCGCGAGAGCGCGCAGGGCGACGTGCTGGTGTTCCTGCCGACCGAGCGCGACATCCGCGAAATCCGCGACCTGCTCGACGGGCGCAAACTGCGGCAAGTGGAGGTCGTGCCGCTCTTCGGCCGGCTGACCAACGCCGAGCAGCAGCGCGTGTTCGCGCCGTCGCAGAAGCGCAAGATCGTCGTCGCGACCAACATCGCCGAGACCTCGCTGACGATTCCCGGCATCCGCTTCGTCATTGATACCGGCCTCGCGCGTCTGAGCCGCTACACGCCGCAGAGCCGCACGCGCCGGTTGCCGGTCGAGCCTGTCGCGCAGAGCAGCGCCGACCAGCGCAAGGGTCGTTGCGGCCGCGTGAGCGACGGCGTCTGCATCCGGCTCTACTCGGAGCAGGATTTCAATGATCGTCCGCGTTACACGCAGCCAGAAATCCAGCGCAGCAATCTTGCGGATGTCATTCTGCGCATGAAGGCGTTCGGGCTCGGCGACATCGAGGAGTTCCCCTTCCTGAACGCCCCGCCCGTGAAAGGCATCCGTGCCGGCTACGGGCTGCTCCACGAACTCGGCGCGATCAACGAGGCCGGCGGGCTCACTGATCTCGGGCGCGAGTTGGCGGGTCTGCCGGCCGACCCGACGGTGGGCCGGATGATCATCCAAGGCCGCCACGAGAAGGCGCTGCGCGAGGTGCTGATTATCGCGGCGGCCCTGAGCATCCAGGATCCGCGGGAGCGTCCGCTCGACCAGCAGCAAAAAGCTGACGCGGCGCACCGGCGTTTCACGCATCCCGACTCGGATTTCCTGACGCTGCTCGCGATCTGGGAGGCTTATCATGACGAGTTCGAACAGCTCTCGCTCGGCAAGCTCCGCAAGTTCTGCCTGACGCATTACCTGTCGTTCATGCGCATGCGGGAGTGGCGCGACGTGCATGCGCAACTGGAGGACGTGCTCCGCGAGCGCGAAGGGTTTAAGATGACGTCGGTCTATGACGGTGTGAAGCCCGGCAAGGAAACCGATCTCGGCATGGGCACGCCGGGCTACCGCGCGATTCACCGCGCCATTCTCGCCGGTTTGCTCGGCAACATCGCGACGCGCGCCGACGACGGCGTCTACCACGCGGCGCACGACCGCAAGGTGTCGATATTTCCCGGTTCGGCTCTATTTGAGAAGAACGCTCGAGAGAAGAAGACGGGTGCGTCTGCTGGGCTAGGTCAAGTTGCCAGACCAAAGGTTGCGAAATGGTTGATGGCGGCGGAAATCATGGAGACGGGCAAAGTCTACGCCCGCACCTGCGCGCGGATCGATCCGCAGTGGGCCGTCGATCTCGGGGCGCATCTGCTGCGCGTCGCGCACAGCGAGCCGTTCTGGAATGCCGAGGCCGGCCGCGTGCTCGTAAAGGAGCGCCGCCGGCTCTACAATCTGGAGTTGGAGACGCGCGCAGTCAGCTACGGCAAACTCAATCCGCGGCACGCGACGGAGATTTTCATCCGCGAGGGACTCGTCGGCGACACGGTGACGTGGTCGTTCGATTTTCTGGCCAACAACCGCAAGGTGCGCGCCAAGGCCGAGACGATTCTCACGCGCACGCGCAGTTCGGGCTATATGGACCTCGACGAGGCAGCGTATCAGTTTTATGCGCGACAGTTGATGCCGGCGGAAAACACGGACGCGGTTGCGACGGCGCAGGGTATGTCGTCGGTGCCCGAGTTGATTGACCTCGTGCGGCACCGGCAGGTGACGGACAAGAAATTTCTGTGGATGACGGAGGCGAACCTGCGGCCCGCGGCCGACACGGCGCACGATGCCGAGGCGTTTCCCGACGCGCTGCCGATTGAGAACCGGGTGATGCCGCTCGCATATTCCTACCAGCCCGGGCAGGAGCAGGACGGTGTGACGGTGCGCGTGAGCATCGAGGAGGCCGACGAGTTGACGCCTGCCGCGCTCGACTGGGCCGTGCCCGGACATTTGCAGGCGAAGATTGAATTTCTGCTGAGGGCGTTGCCAAAAGATCAGCGGCGCGAGCTCATTCCGCTCGCCGAGTCGGCGCAGACCATTGTGCGGCAAATGGGTTTGCTCGCGACGCGGCCAACTCCACCGACTCTGGTGCAAGCGCTTGCGGAATTGCTCTCGGCGCGCTTCGGCGTGCGCATCGCGGCGGCGTTGTGGGATGACAAGCCATTGCCCGACCATCTGCGCGTGCGGGTGGAAGTGGCCGACCGCAAGGGCAAGGTGCTCTGCGCGAGCCGCGACCTCACGGAGATAAAGGAGCTGTTGCGCGATCAGCAGCGTGATCTCAGCAAGCAGGTGGCGGCGGGCGACAGCGTAGCGTGGCGGAATGCGCGGGCGAAGTGGGAGACCGAGCCAGCGAATTCGTGGCAATTCGGCGACCTGCCGAAGCAAATCGTGGTCGCGGAGCATCACGGCGTGCCGGTGCTGGCATATCCCGGATTACAGGCGCTGCCCGTGGGCGTGGCCGTGCGGCTGTTCGCGACGGCAGAGGAGGAAACGACGGCAACGCGGGTCGCGTTGTTCAAGTTGTTGGAAGCGCAACTGAAGCACGAACTCGGCTGGCTCGGGAAGGATTTATGTGACCTGCGTTCGCTCGGGCCGCTTGCGGTGACGCTCGGGCCGCTGGAAACTTTGCAGGAGCACGCGCTGATGTGCCTCGCACGTTGGGCGTGCAGTCGCGATGTGCTCCCGCGGCACGCGGCGGTATTTGCTCAACGGCTCGCCGAAGCGAAACGCGATCTGCGCGGCGCGGGGCCGAAGTTGCTGGACGGGTTGAAGGAGATTTTGACGCTGCGGCTCGCACTGCAGACGCACTCGACGCCGTATCCCGGGATGGCGGAAGATTTGGTGGCATTGTTGCCGGGTGATTTTCTTACTGTGACGGCATACGAGCGGCTAAAACATCTGCCCCGTTATCTGCGCGCCATGCAACTGCGGGCGGAACGCTGGCCACGCGATGCGGCCAAGGATGCGTCGCGGATGAAAGAACTGGCCCCCTTCGTCGCAATGGTGCGGAAGCAACCGATCGGCGAAGCGGCCGGGCGGCGTCGGGAGGCCCTGCGCTGGTTGGTGGAGGAATTCCGGGTGAGCCTGTTCGCACAGGAACTGGGCACGGCGGAGCCGGTGTCGGCGGTGCGCCTTCAGCGCGCATTGGCGGACTCGAGGATCGGCGGCGTGGCACCGCAGAATCCAGAGGCGAAGCCGGCGGTGGCGCGGAAACCAACGGCACCACCAACCGGCTTGCCGCCAAAAGAGAAGACGGTCTTCACGAGCCTGGGTGCGCTCGGGAATTTGCGGCTGCCGCGATGAGGACGGCAAGGCTTTAAGGATTGTCGCGGGCGGAGCGAAGTGCACGCTGGCGGCAACCCCGCGACAACATGAACACATCGATCACGACGATACTGGCGCAGAAAGGCGGCGCGGTGCATACCGTGCCAGTGAACCTGACGGTTGCCGAGGCCGTGCAGGCGATGAACAGCCACAAGGCCGGCTCGGTGCTGGTGATGGACGGTGACGCTCTCGCCGGGATTTTTACCGAGCGCGACGTGCTGCGGCGCGTGGTCGGCGCGGAACTGGACCCGAAGACCACGCCGCTCACCCAGGTGATGACGGCCAAGGTGATGACCGTCGGTCCGGAAACGACCGTGCAGCAGATGATGGAGCTTTTTACCGAAAAACGCTGCCGGCACATGCCGGTCATGAAGGACGGAAAGTTGCTCGGCGTGATATCGCTGGGTGATTGCGGGCGTTGGATCGCGGAAGCGCACAAGGCGGAGGTGGAATCGCTTCGCCAGTATATTTCCGGCGGTTTGTCCTCTTGAGAATCGCGAGTGCGTTGCTGCTATCGCGTCTGCTCTGACCGGGGCGGCCGGCCAACTCCCGGTTGGACTAGGGAATCGAGCTCAGGCAATTTCCCTTGCGGTGGCGGGAGGGGCCGTGTGGCTTTGAGGCGAAACTCCATGGCGGAAGAATCACAAACCAAGCTGGCTGCGGGTGCGGAGGAGGAAATTGCGCGGCGCGTCGAAGCGGAAATGACGCGGGTGCTCTACCGCTCGGCCGGCTTCGGGCTGTTCTCGAACTTTGCTCTGGCCTTGATCCTTGTCGCGGGAATGTGGACCTATTTTCCGCGGTCGGTGACGCTGGGCTGGCTGGCGGTGATCACTGTGGTCTCGATAGGACGTTACGGCCTCAACTGGGCGTTTGCGCAGCGGGCGCAACCGGATGAGGGCCTTGACCGCTGGCGAACGCTGTTCATCGCCGGAACGATTGCGGCGGGATTCACTTGGGGACTCGCGGCGGTGATTTTTCTGGAGACCGATGCGCTGTTGCCGCGGGTGCTGGTGCTGCTGGTGA
>JANXWT010000335.1 GCA_025351035.1 Opitutia bacterium
TTTCGTCTTCGGTGCAGGCGCGCAGTTCGCGCGCGAGCGTGGCGGGCTTGGCGGCACCTTGGATAAATTCGGGATACATCGCTTCCTTGAGCAGCAGATTCGCCATGCCGATGTGTTCGATGCTGACGAGAATCCGGCCGAGCCAGTAGGTCAGCGTCTTCGTCTTGTAGACGACGGCCCCGGGGATGCCCGCGAGGGCGCAGTGCAGCGACATCGTGCCCGAGCTCGTCAGCACGGCCGACGCCGCGGTGCAGCCAAGGTTGGCGCGCAGCTCCACGCTGCCTTCCAGTTTCGGCCAGCGCGCCAGCACGCGGCGCGCGACCGCCGCCACATCGTCGCTGGGATAAAGTATCACCGCCTGCGCCTCGGCATTCCCCATCGCAAATTCCGCAAAACCGGCAAGCAGCAGCGGCAAGATGAAACCCACCGCCTGCACGCGGCTGCCCGGCAGCAGCAGCACCGGACCCTCGGGATCGTAGCGCACGGGCGCGGCATAGCCGGCGGCGAGGAACGGATGCCCGACGAATTCCGCCGGCAGCTTCGTGTCCTGGTAGCACGCCGGCTCGAAAGGAAAAATCACCGCGAGGGCGTCGAGATCGCGCGCCATCGTGAAACGCCGCTTGGGTTTCCACGCCCAGATCTGCGGCGAGATGTAGTAGAGCAGCTTGATCTTTCCCCCGCCCTGCACGCTCAGCTTTTTCGTCCGCAGCTTGGCCGCGAGGCGCAGGTTGAAACCGGGATAATCCACGAAGCACACCGCGCGGGGCTGGTGCCGCGCGATCCACTTGAGCGTCGCGTCGAACAGAGCGCTGAAAAACGAGTAATGCTTCAGCACCTCGACAAGACCGATGACGGACGTCGCCGTCATGTCGTGCAGCAGTTGCGCGCCCGCCGCCGCCAGTTCCGGCCCGCCCAGCGCGCAGATTTTCAGCGCGGGATTTTTCGCGAGCAACTCGCGCACGACCCGCGCCGCATGCTCGTCCCCCGAGTGCTCGCCCGCGATGATGAGCAGGTCGACCGGGCCGCCCTGCGGCGGCGGCAACGTGGAGATGAGCGGAGGCTTGCTCATGCGAGCACAACACTAACGTCTAGGTGGGGGCAGTTATCCTTAACTGCCCTTCTGCTGGCGGTGGCAGGTGCCTCAGAGCGGTTAGGGATAACCGCCCCCACCTGCTGCCTGCGCGTGAGCTTTCGCACGTTCATTTCTTCGCCGCGTGCCGGATCTGCTCGGTGATGGTGATCGCCACGGCGAGTGCCGACTTGCCGAGCGCGGCACCGACCTTCGGTTGGCTCGCCTGTGTGACGCTCTCCACGAAGTGCGCCAGCTCGATCGCGAGCGGCTCGCCTTTCTCGATGGGAATCTCGTGCACAGGGATCGACGACGCGTCGCCGGCCTTCGCGAGGCCGATCTTCAGTTTCACCCCGTAGGCGATGATGTCGCTCTTCTTCACGAGGTGCCCCTTCTGGTTCATGAAATCGAGCGAGAGGTAGGCGTTGTCCTGGAAGACCCGGATCTCGCGGTTTTTCTTCAGGCTCATCCGGCTGGCGTTGAGCACGGCCACGGCGCCGTTCTCGAACTCGATGCGCGCGTTCGCGATGTCCTCGGTCTTCGAGAGCACGCTGATGCCAACGCTGTCGATCTTGCGGATCGGCGACTTCACGAGCGCGAGCACGATGCCGATGTCGTGGATCATCAGGTCGAGCACGACACCGACCTCGGTGCCGCGCGTCTGGTAGGGCGCAAGCCGCTCGGTGGTGATGAACTGCAGGCGGCCGACCTGCTTCTCGAGGAAGGCCATCACGGGGTTGAAATGCTCGATGTGCCCCACCTGCACGATGCAGCCGTGTTTCTCCGCCGCGGCCAAAACTTGCTCGGCTTCTTCGAGACTCGCGCACAGCGGCTTCTCGATCAGCAGATGGCAGCCCTGCGCCAGCAGCGGCAGCGCGACCTCGGCATGCCGGTCGGTCGGCACGACGACGCTCACGGCGTCGCAGGCCTCGCCGAGCTCGGCGAGGGTGGCGAAGCGGCGGCAGTTGTGCTTCGCACAAATTTCGGCCGCTCGCGCGTCGCTCGTCTCGAAGATGCCGGTCAGCTCGGCCCCGGGCAGCGCGGCGTAGATACGGGCGTGGTGCTGGCCGAGCGAACCGACGCCCGCGACACCGCAGCGGATCAAGGAGGGTTTACGGTTCACGGTTCACGGTTCGAGGTTCACGGTTCGAGGTTCGAGGTTTCTTTGAATTTCCGTCCACGCAGAGCCGAGACCTGCAGGTATTTCATCAATCCACTAATCAACGCCTCCGCTTCGCTGGCGAGCCGATAAAGCCGGTCGAAATCCGGTTGGCTGACCATCCCCGCGTCGAATGCGACGTAGAGATGCGATTTCACTTCAGTGCATGACCCTCGGGCATGGCCCAAGAATTGAATGAACTCCCGGTTTCCTCCCCTGCCGAAACCCTCCGCGATGTTGGCCATCACGGATGTCGCCGCACGCCGGAGCTGGTCGCGCAGGCCGAAGTCTCTGGCCATGGAGCCGGTGCCGCTTAACGCGTAAGCTTCCCGGCACAATTCACGTGCTTTCTTCCACCCATCGATATCCTCGAACCGCGTAATGGTTGGCATCGCTTTCCACTGATAACCGCTGACCTCGGTCTGTGAACCGTAAACTTCGAACCGTTCTCCTCTCAAGCCATTCTGCCCTGCTGCAGCAGCAATTGGCGATTCGTTTTTTTCGCGTGGGCCGGGTTGTGCGTCACGAGCACGAGCGCCGCATTTTCCTCGGCGCAGACTTCGAGCAGGAGCGCGACGACTTCGTCGCCGGTGCGCTCGTCGAGGTTGCCGGTCGGCTCGTCGGCGAGGATGACGGCCGGGCGGTTCATGAGCGCGCGCGCCACGGCGACGCGCTGGCGTTCGCCGCCCGAGAGTTGGGCGGGCAGATGGGTCTGGCGTTCGGCGAGTCCCACGCGCCGGAGCATTGCCGCGGCACGCGTGCGCTCGGCCGGGCCGACGCGACCGAGCAGGCGCGCGCCCATGAGGACATTGGCGAGCGCGTCAATCTCGGGGATGAGATAATACGCTTGGAAAACCATGCCGAGAAACCGGCCGCGCCGCGCCGTCAGGTCGCCGAGCGCGAGCTGATGAGCAGCCTCAGCTTTCCAAAAAAGTTCGCCGCCGTCGGGCCGGTCGAGTCCGGCGAGAATGTTGAGCAGCGTGCTTTTGCCCGAGCCGGATTCGCCGCGGATGCTGATGCTCTCGCCCGCGTGCACGGCGATATCGACGCCGCGCAGGACTTCGAGCGTGGCGTCGCCGCTGCGATAGTATTTGCGCAGACCGGTGGCGCGGAGAACTGGGGTCGCGTTACTCACTGCGGAGCGCCTCCACGGGTTTGAGTTTCGCGGCGCGCCACGCGGGGATGAGCCCGGCGAAGGTCGCGGCCAGCAGGGTGAACACGATGATCGTGACGATGTCGCGCGGCTCAGTGTGTGCCGGCAATTGGCTGAATTGGTAGAACTTCACGAACACTTCCTGCCCCATCGTGAACTTGGCGATCAGATGGACGAGGTTGTCGCGGTAGCGCAGCAGCGCGAAGCCCAGCGCGAGACCGCCGGCGGTGCCACCGACGCCGATGACAAAGCCCTGCGCGCAGAAACACAGCGCGACGTCGCGGGCGCGGCCGCCCATCGCGCCGAGCAGGCCGATCTCGCGCGTCTTGCGGACGACGGTGACGAGCAGCGAGCTCGTGATGGAAAACGCCGCGACGATGACGATGAAGGTGAGCAAAAAGAAAATCATGTTCCGCTCGAAGCTGAGGATCGCCTGGAAGTCGGCGTTGGACTCGAACCACGTGAGCGCGACCGCCGAAGCCGGCAGCGCTTGGTTGAGCGCGGCGGCGGCGGCGAACTCGTCGGTGCCGGGTTTCAGCCGGACGTAATAGCCGTGCACGGTCTTCTCGAGGCCGTAGAGATCCTGCATGAGGCGCAGCGAGCAGATGACGGTGGAGCTGTCGAGCTGCTGGTGGCCGACCTGGAAAATGCCGGCGACGCGCACCTCGCGTGGGAGCAGGATTTCGTTTTGCTTCAGCCGTTCGAGCATCAAGGGCGAGTAGAGGCTGACTTTGTCGCCGGGCCGCGCGCCGAGCGAGCTGGCGAGGATGGAACTGAGGATCACGGAATCGTCGTCGAAGTCGTCGAAAGAGCCGACCGTGAGGTAGCGCTCCAGCGGAATGACTTGGCGGATCCGCCCGAGATCGTAGCCTTGGATGGCCGGGAACGCCGGCCGGTGCTCGAACTCGAGCATCACGACGCCCGACGCGAACGGGGCCGAGGCCGCGACGGCCGGCACGGAGGCAATGGCTTTCTCAACGGCGGCGAGATCGCCGATCGCGCCGCGACCGCGCACCTGCACCTCGCCCTGCGTGTCGATGATCATCGCTTTGATCTGGTGG
>JANXWT010000365.1 GCA_025351035.1 Opitutia bacterium
GCGGTTCGCGACAGAGATTGCGCTTGCGGCGGCGGCGGCACGGCGCGATTCGTGATTCGCCTGAGGTTCTTTTTCAGTCAACTCACGAGATCCAGGGAAGGCCGTGAAAACCGGCCACAGTAGCGCTGCGGTAACGCATCACAGACCTCCACCGGCGACACAGGCGCCGGGCAAAGCCAATTTCCGATTCGTCGGAAGTGAAGGCGGGGGCGAGGACGCCACGACGAGAGTCGCGGCCCACATGCGGAGTCCGAACATCTGCCTCGCGAGACTCACCGTGCCGGCGCGTCAGTGCGCACGTCGGCAATAAACCTTCATCGCACCGATTCCGGCCAACGCCGGGATTCAATGAAGGGTGGGAGTGGATGGACGCGGCTCGCTGCCGCACCGGTCTGCTCTTGCCGCAATCGAACGCAGATCATGAACAACTCCATCCCGGCGCCCGTGTGGCGCCTGCTCCCCGTCCTCAGCTTGTGGCTGGCCGGCTCTCTCGCCGCGCAGACCACCGCTCCCGAACGCCTCGCGCCCTATGTCACCACGGCCACGCGCACACCCATCGCGGTCACGACCGCCGGCAGCGCCATCGACACGCTCAGCGCCGAGGAAATCGCGCGCATGCAACTGCCGCTGTTGCGTGGGGCGTTCGCCGGCATTCCGGGCGCGCCGGCGTTTGCCAACGGCGCCACAGGCGGCGCGGTGTCGCTTTTCCTGCGCGGAGTGAATTCCAACCAGACGCTCTTCCTCGTCGACGGGCTGCGCTTCAACGACCCCGACGCCGACTATGCGGTCGCGCTCGGCGGCGCGTGCATGAACGCGTGCGACAGCCTCGAAGTCGCGCACGGTCCGCAGAGCACGCTCTACGGCGGCGAGGCCGTCGGCGGCGTCGTGTCGCTGCGGGCGCAACGCGGCAGCGGTCCGGCGCGGCAGAGCGCGGTGGCCGAAGCCGGCTCATTCGGCACGGTGCAAGGCGCGCTCAGTGCGCAAGCCGGCGACGAGAAAAGCGCCTACACGTTCTCGGCGGCCGGCGGCCACACCGACAACGCGCGCGTAAACAATTCCTTCGACAGCGCCACCTACGCGCTGCGGCTCGACCGGAAATTTTCCGATGCGGTCGCGCTCGGCGTGACATGGCGCGG
Source organism: Opitutia bacterium (assembly GCA_025351035.1). Classification (GTDB taxonomy): domain Bacteria; phylum Verrucomicrobiota; class Verrucomicrobiia; order Opitutales; family Opitutaceae; genus JACQFT01. The sequence continues at coordinate 1,137 of JANXWT010000365.1, forward strand.
CTTCCTCGCCAACTACGGCGATCCCGGCGCCGCGCGCGGCTTCGGCGCCAACGATCCGGACAACGAACTCCACGAGAGCAACCAGACCGCGACATTCTTTGCCGACCTCGTGCACAGCGCCGACTTGACGAGTCACGTCACGCTTGGCGGGCAAGACCGCCGTTTTGTGTCGGACAATCCCTCGCCGTTCGGCCGGCAGATCACGGTTGTGAAGAATCGCCGCGCGATTCTCGATTGGCAGAGCACCTACAGGGCGAACGCGCAGCACCGTCTCACCGCCGGTTTCACGAGCGAGATCAACCACACGGTCAACACCGGCTTCGGCAACATCAACCGCCACCAGAACCTGCTCGCGTTCTTCGCGCAGGACGAGTGGACGCCCGTGCAGAACGTCTATCTCACCGCCGGCTTGCGCAGCGACGACTTCGACAGTTTCGGCCGCACGACGACGGGGCGCGTGACGGCGGCGTGGCTGACGAATGACGCGCGGCTGAAACTGCGCGCGAGCTACGGCACGGGTTTTCGCGCGCCGAGTTTCCTCGATCTGTTTGGGCAGAGTGCGTTCTACGTCGGCAATCCCAACCTCAAGGCCGAGACCGCACGCGGCTGGGATGCGGGCGTGGATTACTACCTCGCGAACAATCGCGGCACGCTCAGCGCGACATGGTTCCAGACGGAGCTGCGCGATCTCATCACATTCGATTTTTCAGCGTTCCCCGGCACGGTGATCAACGTCGGGCGCGCCCGCACGCGCGGGCTGGAGTTGTCCGGCAAGTTCACGTTGTCCGGCGGGATCGAGGCGCGTGCGACCTACACCTACCTGGAGGCTGACAATCTCACAGCCGGCACACGGCTGCTGCGGCGCCCGCGGCACAGCGGCTCGCTTGACCTCTGGCACGATTTCGGCGGCGGCTTCAGCGCGGGCACGGGTTTGGCGTTCGTGGCACAGCGCGAAGACGTCGACGCGGCGACTTTTGCAACCGTCGATGGGGAGGACTACACCGTGCTGCGCGTTTACGGCGCGTGGCAGTTCACGAAGCGCGTCGCGTTCAAGGCACGCCTTGAAAACTTGCTCAACGAAAAATACGAGGAAGTGAATGGTTTCCCCTCACTCGGCTTCGGCGCATTTGCCGGGGTCGACGTGAAGTGGTGATCTCGAAACTTGTAGGGCCGCCGCTTGACGGCACGGCCACAAGGGCCGGCCCTACACCTGAAGCCGCCGACACTCCACGCTTGCGGCTTTTTCTTGGACCGCGACACTCGCGGCACCCATGAGCCCCAAGATTGTTGCCCTCTTGTTCGCGAGCGCCTGCGTGGTGTCCGCCGCTACGATCCCGGATTTTCGCTTCGGCCAGCCGGCCCAGGCGCAGCGCGATGTGAACCTCTACGTGCCCGATCTCACCGCGATGACCAAGCCCGCGTCGAGCGACCTGCGCGAGCTGGTCGAACGCTACGGCGCTGACCGCATGAGCCTGTTGCGCGTCTACACCGTGCGGAATTCCGTGCTGCAGCTGCGCCGGCTGAAAGAGTTCGACACGGCTTGGCAGGCGAAGCTGGACACGATGCCCTATGAGTCGCTGAACGCCGAGGGACGTATCGATTGGCAGTTGCTGCGCGCCGAGATCAAATTTGCCTTCGAACTGAACGCGCGGGAGGAGATGCGCGCCGCCGAGCTGGCGCCGGTGCTGCCATTCATGAACGACCTCGCGGAGTTGCAGGAGACGCGCCGGAGCTTTGAGCCGGTGAACGCCGAGAAAGTCGCCGCGACCCTCGCGCGGATGCGCAAGGCGCTCGAAAACGCCGAGAAGGCGCTGACTGAAGGGCTCAAGGAAAAGCCCGACACCGACGCGAAGGTGGCGCCGCTGAAAGTCTCCAAGATCGTCGCATGGCGCGCGGCCAACCGGCTCGCCGATCTCACGAAGACGCTCGAGAATTGGTATACTTTTTATGACGGCTATCAACCGCAGTTCAATTTCTGGGCGCGGGAGTCTTACAAGAAGTTTACCGCATCGGTCGAGGACTACGGGAAATTTCTCCGCGAGAAAATCGTGGGCGTGAAGCCGGGTGACGACGAACCGATCATCGGCGACCCGATCGGGGCCGACGGCTTGAAGGCGGATCTCGAGCACGAATTCGTGCCTTACACGCCCGACGATTT
>JANXWT010000394.1 GCA_025351035.1 Opitutia bacterium
CAATCGGGCCATGATCGTCTGGCCGCCTTGGGGAAACACGGCGCACGCGAAAGTCAGATCCTGCATAACGCTGCCGACGACGACGACCAGGGGAGAGAATGACATGAAATGCGGGAGCGAAAGTTACCGTAGTTTCCCGGCAGCTGACCCGCTTGCGGGCCAGACCGAGTATGCAGCGATTTCATGCAAACGTTTGCACCTTGATAACGTCAAGCGAATCTTTTTCGGCCCTGGTCTCCGCGCAAATTTAGCAGGACTTCCGGACGATTAATTCCGGATGTAGCTTGAGGCTGGTCGGCGGATGCTTGGGATCCGCAATGCGCTTGAGCAACAGCTCGGCGGCGCACCGGCCCACTTCATAGGCCGGCTGTTTGACAATCGTCAGCGGCGGATTGAAAACCGCGGCGAGGGGAAGTTCATCGTAGCCGACCAACGCAATCTGCTTTGGGATTTTCAACCCGCGCGCAGCAATGGCCTCGAGCGCCCCAATCGTCATCAGTCCGTTGCTGACAAACAGCGCGGTGGGCGGTTCGGCCAGCGTCAGGAGCTCGTGCGTGAGTAGTCGCCCGCTTTCCTGCTTGAAATCACCAAATCTGATCAGCTCTGACTTGATCGGCACGCGGGCCGCAATCAGTGCGTCCTTTCCGCCCCGCAAGCGCTCGCGACCCGTGGAAGAATCGGCCGGTCCCGCGATAAATCCGATGCGACGATGACCTTGGGCAATGATGTGCTCGACGGCCTTGTAGGCGCCCATGTGATTGTCGACTTCGACCTTATCCAACGAGCTGTCCGAGAGGATACGGTCGACGCAAACCACCGGTGTGCCGTTTTTGACCACCTGCATGACCGCCGGGTCATTTTCGTGAATTGGCGGCAGGATAACTCCATCCACGGATTCAGCCTGCATGACATCGAGATAGAATTGCTCCTTTTTCTCATCCTCATCGTAGTTACACAGCAACAGGGCGAAATTGTGCTTATATGCCACGTCCTCCACCCCCCGCGCGAGGTCGGCGAAAAATGGGTTTTGGATGTTTGGAATAATCAAACCCAACAGATGAGTGCTCGCGTCCCGGGCGCGCAGCCGCCGGGCAACCCGGTTGGGCTTATAACCCAGTTCCCGCATGACTTTGCGCACGCGGGCTTGGGTTTCCGCGCCAATTTTACCGGTCTGGTTGATCGTGCGCGAGACGGTTGAGATGTTCACCTTGGCCTTCCGGGCGACGTCTACTAAGCTGGTGGCTTTCTTCATGGTGGGAGCAAAGGTGGGATGGCTACGTTACTAAGCGTGCAAGAGCGCGCCGGGGGCAAGGGATATGTGCCTCCGCACAGTTATGTCACGGGCGTCTGGGCGGCAATTGGCTCTTTTAAGGATGGACAGTCGTCTTTGCGAATGCAAACGTTTGCGTGTAGTTATTTTGCTGTCCACTACTTTGCTCCATCCTGCCCTGTTGACGACAGCGTCTGTGATACCGATCATGCTGATTTCTCGCCCAGCCCTGCCCAATAAATCCGCCCACCCATGAGCAAGTCTCCGCGCGCCCCCTCTCCCCACATCGTCGAGTTCCAGCTCTCCCATGCGCGCAACGGCCCGCATCTGCCCCTGCCAGCGAGCATGCCCGGCTGGCCGTTCCAGACCATCGGGCAGTGGAAGCAGGACGTGAACGCCAAGGCCGCCACGTGGGGACGCGATTTCCGCGAGTGGCGTTACGAACACCTCGCGCGCATCGGCTACGACGGCGCCAATTACGAGCGCCCCGACTTCAAGTGGACGCAGCGCAACTTCGTCCATGCGCAGATGATGGCCGAGGATCGTTTTTTCTACGACCCGGTGAAGCGCCACTACACCGTCGATCGCTACCTCGACGATCTCGAGGCGCGCTACGGCGGCATCGACAGCGTGCTGATCTGGTATGTCTATCCGAACATCGGCATCGACGACCGCAACCAGTTCGACCTCGCCGCCGATTTGCCCGGCGGGCTCGCGGGGCTGAAGCGCGCCGTCGCCGATTTTCACCGACGCGGCGTGAAGGTCTTCATCCCCACCAAGCCGTGGGATCACGGCACGCGTCCGCAGGGTGAGCCCGACTGGACCGCGATCGCGCGCCTCGCCAAGGCCATCGGCGCTGACGGCGTGAACGGCGACACCTACAGCGGCGTGCCGCGCGCTTTCTTCGACGCGGCGGAAAAACTGAAGCACCCGCTCGTGTTCGAGCCCGAGGCCGTGCCGCTCTCCGACGAGGCGCTCGCGTGGAATCTCCAGAGCTGGGGCAAGCTCCTGCCCGCCGAGGTCGTGCTGCCGGTCGCCAAGCTGAAATGGCTCGAGCCGCGCCACATGACCAACACGGAGAATCGCTGGGGCCGCGACCGCTCGAACGATCTCCACTACATTTTCTTCAACGGCACCGGCTACAACTCGTGGGAAAACATCTGGGGCGTCTTCAACCAATTCACGCCGCGCGACGCCGCTGCGCTCCACCGCATCGCACATCTCTATCGGCAATTTCCTGACCTTGTCGTCAGCCGCGATTGGGAACCCTACGCGCACGCGTGCCAGCACAACGTCTTCGCGTCGATGTTCCCCGGCCGCGCCGCTACGCTCTGGACCGTCGTCAACC
>JANXWT010000397.1 GCA_025351035.1 Opitutia bacterium
CCCGGTGCTCGCCGACTACAAGGCCTACGGATTCTGCGGCGTGCTGCCCAAACCCTACAGTCTTGAGCAACTGCGTGCGGCGTTGGGCGAGACCGGCGTGACGTGACGTGCGCGCGGGCCGGCTTCATCCGAACCATCGCGACGTGATCGCATGAGAAACCAATCATTCCATCGTGAATCCAGCCGTCGGGATCCGCGTATCCGCGGAAAATGGAAATCTCCGGGTGAGGGATGACTCACGCCGCGCTCCTCAATGGCCCCCGGCTTCGAGTTCGCCGGGTTTGAGGAGCTGGGCGAAGAGCGCTTTGTTCGAACCCTTCATGTAGGCTTCCTTGGCTTCGATGGTGCCGTCTTTCACGCGCGCCATCAGGCTTTGGTCCATCGAAATCATGCCGTCGCTCGCACCGCCCTCGATGATGTTGCGCACGTTGGCGATCTGGCCGCTGCGGATCGTGTTGGGCAGCGCTTCATGGGTAAGGAGAATCTCGTGCACGGCACAGCGGCCCTTCGGGATTTTCTTGCAGAGGAGCTGCGCAACGACACCGGCGAGGCAGCCCGAGAGCATCACGCGCACCTGATTCTGCTCCTCGGCGGGAAAGGTGTTGATGATGCGGTCGATTGTCTTCGGGGCGTTGTTGGTGTGCAGCGTGCCGAAGACCAGCATGCCCATCGACGCGCAGCCGAGTGCAAGCTTGATGGTCTCCATCTCGCGCATTTCACCGAGGAGAATGATGTCGGGGTCGTGCCGCATGGCGCCCTTGAGCGCGGCGGCGAACGAGTCGGTGTGTTCGCCGACCTCGCGGTGCACGATCACGGATTTCTTGATCGGGTGCACGAATTCGATCGGGTCTTCGATGGTGATGATGTGCCGCGCGAGGTTCTCGTTGATGTAGTCGATCATCGCCGCGAGCGTCGTCGACTTGCCCGAGCCGGTGGGCCCGGTGACGACGACGAGGCCCTCCTGCAGGTGGCAGAGTTTCTTCAACGCCACGGGCAGGTTCAGCGTCTCGAACGAAAGGATCTTTGCGGGGATCTGCCGGAACACCGCGGCCTGGCCCCAGTGATTGTAGAGGAAGTTGCCGCGAAAGCGCGCGACGCCGGGAATTTCGTGCGCGAGGTCAAGGTCCTTGCGGTCGAGAAAATCGGCCCAGCGTTTCTCGGGACAGATTTCCTTGAGCAATGCCTCCATCGACGCGGCTTCGAGCGGCTCGTCGGCAATCGGCACGAGCGAGCCCGAGATGCGCGACTTCGGCGGGAGCCCGACCGTCAGGTGCAAATCCGACCCGCCCTTGTCGAGCATGGTCTTCAGGAGTGTGTCGATGGCGGCCATGGGAATTTTGCGAGAGTGCGCTGAGGTTGGGCGTTTGCCACTCTCATTATTTTTGCAGACAGAGAGTGATGCCGGTCGTGCGAGCGGCGCGGATCAAAGCGGAGTCCAGCGTGGCGAGCGGGAGATTGCGGCGCAGCGAGAGTTCGAGGTAGGCCGCGTCGTAGGTGGAGAGCTTGTGCTGCAGCGCGAGGTCGAGGGTCTTGCCCCATGCCCGGCCGATGGTTTCGGCGTCCACCGCGATGGCATAGATGTGCAACCGCGCGAGAAAAGCTTCCACCCCGGCTTGGTCGATGCACCCCTTGCGCTGCGCGCCGAGCAACACATTGCCCAGTTCCAGATGCCACAGCGCCGGCACCCACGCCTGCGCTCCGGCAGTCAGGTCGTCCAACAGGCGGTCGGTCGCCGGCGAGGCTTCGTCGTGGAAAATCCACGGCAAGACAGCGGAGCAATCCAGCACGAAGGCTGGCGTCATGCGCGTCCTTCCGCGCGCAGGGCGCGTGCGTCCAGTCCGCCCAGAGAGTAGCGGGCGCGCAGGGTGCGGAGTTCGACGGTGGCCGCGGCGCGCTGGGCGGTGCGGTCGGTCTCAAATTTCACCAACTGCGCGACGGGCCGGTCGTGCTTGGTGATGGTGAACGTCGTGCCCTTGCCCACGCGTTCGAGCAATTCTCCCAGCTTGGTCTTGGCCTCGAACGCGCCGACGGTGACGGGATGGGTTTTCATGCAAACAGACCAGTTGCTCCAACCAGTCTTGTCAACGCGGACGTTGGGGCGAGCCGGTGCAGGCCGCAGGCGACTTCGGCGGGAGTCCGACCGTCAGGTGCAAGTCCGACCCGCCCTTGTCGAGCATCGTCTTCAGCAGTGTGTCGATGGCGGCCATGTCAGGAAATCTTCGCGCGGAGGACGCGGTTGGTGATGTTGGCGAGGGCGGTTTCGGACGTGATTTTCTTCTCCTGCCAGAGGGCGAAGATGACGTTGTCCATCAGGCACATTCCGTCCTTCACGCCGGTCTCCATCGTGTTGCGGAGGCCCTGCGACTTGCCTTCGCGGATGAGATTCTGGATGGCGGTGTTGGCGATGAGAATTTCGCAGGCGAGGGTCAGCCCGCCGCCGCAGGCGGGGAGCAGGCGCTGGCAGACAACGCCGCGCAGGCTTTCGGAGACGCTGGCGCGAATCTGCGTCTGCTGCGAGGGCGGGAAGACATCGAGCAGGCGGGTGAGCGTGGTGGCGGCGTCGCTGGTGTGCATCGTGCCGATGACGAGGTGCCCGGTTTCGCTGGCACTGATAGCCATCTCGATCGTCTCAAGATCGCGGAGTTCGCCGATGACGATGACGTCGGGGTCCTCGCGCAGCGCGCCCTTGAGCGCGGAGGCAAAGGACTTGGTGTGCGGGCCGACTTCGCGTTGGGTGACGTTGCAACCCTTGGCAGGTTGCACGACTTCGATGGGATCCTCGACCGTGATGATGTGGTCGGTGCGCGCGGTGTTGAGGTTATTGACCATCGCTGCGAGCGTGGTGGTCTTGCCCGAACCGACGGGACCGGTGATGAGGATGAGGCCGTTGTGGTAAGAGAGGAGTTTCTTGAGCGTCTCGAGGTGCGCGGTGTAGCCAAGGTCGGCCAGTGAGCGAACCTTGTCGGGCACCATGCGGTAGGAGCCGGCGGCGCCGTTCTTGTGAAACATGAGGTTCACGCGGTAGCGGTCGCTGCCGCCGAGCGCCAAGGCGTAATCGTAGTCCTTGCGTTCAAGGAAAATTTTCCGCTGCCCGGCGGAGAGCAGCACGGTGTTGAGGCGCAGCGAATCCTCGGGAGTGAGCGAGTGTTCGGAGATTTTGGTCAGCACGCGGTTTTGACGGATGAACGGACGCGCGCCGGTGGAGAAGTGCAGATCGCTCGCGCCGGAGACGGCCGTGGCTTTGAGCAGACCGCGCAGCGCGCCGGCGAGCGCGCCGTCATCCATGGTGGCAACGGCGTCGAAGGGGAAGAACGCGGCGGCGGACTCGGTCGCCGCGGCGGCGTGTTTCAAGCTCGCGAAGGGCACGGCGGTGGCACCGTCGTCGAAGGGATTGCTCGCGGGCGGTCCCTTCTGGCCCTTGGTCATGGCGAGCGTGGCGAGTTTTTCCAGCATCTCGACGTCAGCGACGATGCTGTCGTCGATGATTTTTTGCGCGAAGTCCATCAATTCGGCGTTGTCGCCGAGCGCCGTGCGGAGCTGTCTGGCTTGCGCGCGGGTCAGCAGACCTTGGTCGAGGGTAAGGCGAAGGAGCCAGAGGACGTCGTTTTTCAAGCGGGGTGGGGCACTCGCTGGGAGTTTGCCGGTGCGGGCGGGCAAGCCAAGCGCGAAGGAGACGGAAATGGCGACGGGGTTCCATTTTCCAAATATCAAGAAACGCTGGTGACCGGCGGGACCGATTTGGCCGACGGGACTGGGCCGCGTCTTGCGGGTTGCAATGCACCGGGCAGGCGATGATATGCAGGCTACTCATTTCATGCTCCGCAAGCTCTTCACCAAAATCCGCCAGTCCTTCAAGAAGGCCGACAAAAAATCCGAGACCAAGACGGTCCACAAAACCGGCAAGCCCGCGACCAAGGCCGGCTACGCCCAGTCGGAGCGCCGCGACGATGGGCGGCCATCACGCGCGCAGGGAGGACAGCGGTCAGGAGGAGGCCATTCGCGCCTATCGCACGAGCCTCGGGCTCGGCACGATTCTCGTTCCACGCCCGCCCCGCGCCCCGCGCATGCTCCCACCCCGAAGCCCGCGCACTCGCCGCGCACTCCGCACACGCCCAGATCCTTGGCCGAAGTGCCGAAGATGGACACGCCGTTCACGGCCCTCGGCCTCAACGACCGGCTCGCCTACGCCGTGCAACAGATGGGCTACGAAACCCCGACCCCGATCCAGACCCAAGGCATCCCGCAGGTGCTCGCCGGCAAGGACGTGATCGGGTCGGCGCAGACCGGCACGGGCAAGACCGCGGCGTTCGCGCTGCCGATTCTCCAGCGGCTCGGCACGCACGGCAAGATGCGCTGCCTCATCCTCGAACCCACGCGCGAGCTCGCGGTGCAGGTCGAAGAGGCCTTCAAGAATTTCTCCAAGTTCACCGACCTGCGCGTGACGGTCGTCTACGGCGGTGTCGGCTACGGCAAACAGCGCGAAGATCTCGCGCACGGCATGGACATCCTCGCCGCGACGCCCGGCCGCTTGCTCGATTTCATGGAGCAAGGCGAAATCCGTCTCGATAACATCGACATTCTCGTGCTCGACGAGGTGGACCGGATGCTCGATATGGGTTTCCTCCCCGACGTGAAGCGCATCGTGTCGAAGGTGCCGAAGGCGCGCCAGACACTGTTCTTCACCGCGACGCTGCCGGCCGAGATCGAGCAGCTCGCCGCGTGGGCGCTGCGCGATCCGTTCAAGATCGCCGTCAGCCGCGAACGCTCGACCGCCGAGACGATTTCCCACGGTTTCTATCCCGTCGTGCAGGCGCAGAAATTCGACCTGCTCGTCCACCTCCTCGAGCAGACGGACTACAAGAGCGTGCTCATCTTCTCGCGCACGAAATCGGGTGCCGACTACGTCGCCAACCGCCTTATGCACGCCGGCCACACCTGCACGGTGATGCATGCCGACCGCAGCCAGCAGGAACGCACGGATGCGCTGAAAGGTTTCAAGTCCGGCAAATTCGAAGTGCTCGTCGCGACCGATGTCGCCGCCCGCGGCCTCGACATCGCGGGCGTGTCGCACGTGATCAATTTCGACGTTCCGGAAAATCCCGAGGACTATGTCCACCGTATCGGCCGCACCGGCCGTGCGCAGAACACGGGCGATGCGTTTACGCTCGTGACCGAGGAAACATGGCGCGACGCGCGCAGCATCGAGCGTTTCATCGGTATGAAGATCGAGTGGAAGAAAGTGGCAGGCTTCAACTACACCTACTCCGGCATCTTCGACGGCGGCGGCATGCCGCAGGTCGCCGAACCGAAGCCCGTCAGCCGTCTGCATCGCGGCGTGCGACGCTGAGCGCGGCCGAGGAAGCTTCGGGGTGTTTTTTTCGCCGTCGATGAGCGCGCACAAACGGACGGGATCGGCACTTGGCAATTTTTTGATTGCAAGCGCGGGTGCGTGCGAGTTGCGGGGTCTAGTTTGCCTTGATGGGACGGAGGGTGACGGTATCGCCGAGTTTCAGTTTGGCTTCGGCGGCGGCGTTGTCGCCTTGGATGCCGAACGCCACAAAGCCTTCGGGCTCGGGCGAGCAGAGCATGCCGCGCGTCGCGTCTTCGTCGGTGTTTTCGCGATAGAGAACTTTGATGAGACGGCCGTCGGCGGCGACGAGTTGGAACTTGTCGCCGGGTTTCACGCCGAGCTTGGCGAGGTCGGCGGGTAGGAAGTTGGCGATGAAGCTGCCGAAGACCGGGTGAACAAAAATAACGCGGCCGGTGGCGGAGCCGTCGAGGTTGAACGTGACTTGCGAGGGGCCGGGTCGGGGGACGAGAGTAGCGTTGCGTTCGGGCGGCGGGACTTTGCCGTCTTCGACCCACTGTTGCAGCGCGCCGAGAGCGAGAAGGCGTTCGCTGGAGTTGACGTTCACGTGGCCGTCGCGCGCGACAACCCAGAGGATGGGTTCCACGGAGTTCTTCGGCACCGACTGGATGTAGCGATACGGGCCGATGAGTTCGGACTGGTTGGTGAGATAGAGAATCGGGCGCTGCGGGTTATGGTTGAGGGAGACGGTGGGGCCGGATTCTTCCATGTGCAGCGCTGCACCGACGGCGACAGCGCCCGCGTATTTGGCGGGGAATTGCTCCATCATCAGCGTGACAATGAGTCCGCCCATGGAATCGCCCATGAGATAGGTGCGGTCGGGCTCGCCGTGTTTTTGCGCGAGGTGGGCGTGCAGGCTCTCGAGGTCGGAGATCGCGCGACGGATAATAACACCGTTGCGGCGGTAGCTGGTGATGGCGACCATCCAACCGTGCTCGAGGAGTGCCTTGGCGGGGTTGCGTTCGGTGAAGAGCAGCGCGGTAATCGGCTGGTCTTCGTTGCGGAGACCGTGCGCCAGAAGGAGCAAGCGGCCGTTCCATTGGGCGGGGATGGCGGCGGTGAACTTGGCGCCGGCAATCTCGCCCTGCTCGATTGTGAAGATGGGCGATTCGGCGGCGATCAGCGCGGAGCACAGGCCGGTGAGCACGAGGAAAACAGAGACGGGAAGACGCACGGCGGGGCAGCGTAGATCGATTTTGGTTTGTGTCGAGGCGGCGAGGCGAGTGAGTTGGCGGGATGACTTATGCAGAGCTGGCCAACAAGGGAATCCTGACGCAACCGGTGTATGAGCCGGGCAAACCGATCGACCAGGTGGCGCGCGAGTTGGGGCTCGATCCGGCGGGCATCGTCAAGTTGGCGTCGAATGAGAATCCGTTCGGGCCGTCGCCGCTGGGCGTCGCGGCGGGCGAGAAGGCGTTGCGCGAGGCGCAGCTTTATCCGGACGGCGGCTATTTCACGCTGCGGAAAAAATTGTCGGAGAAGACCGGGCTCGAGATGAACCAGTTCATCATCGGCGCCGGCTCGAACGAAATCATCGAGCTGATCGGACACGCGTTTTTGGCACCCGGCATCGAGTGCGTGATGCACAAGTCGGCGTTCATCGTCTACAAACTGGTGACGCTGATGTTCGGCGCGACGCCGGTGGAAGTGCCGCTGGACGGCATGCGGCAGGATTTGCGGCAACTGGTGGCGGCGATCACGCCGAGGACGCGGCTGGTTTTCCTCGCGAGTCCGGCGAATCCTGTCGGCGCGACAAACACCGCGGTGGAGATTGAGGTGCTCGTGCAGACGTTGCCGCCGCACGTCATCCTGGTGATGGACGAGGCTTACCTCGAGTTTCTCGACAACCCTCCGGACCTGCGGCCATTGATCGCGGAGGGGCGGAAGGTGATCGGCCTGCGGACGTTTTCGAAAATCTACGGGCTGGCGTCGCTGCGCGTCGGTTACGGCTACGCGGCGGCGGAGTTGATCGCCGTGGTGCAGCGGGCGCGACAGCCGTTCAACGTGAGCGGCGTGGCGGTGGCGGCGGCGGTCGCGGCGCTGGACGACGGTGAGTTCGTGGCGAAAGTGCGGAAGGAAAACAAGGCGGGCCTCGCGCAGCTCGGCGAGGGTTTCATGACGCTCGGGCTGGAATTTGTGCCGGGCCGGGGAAATTTTCTGTTGGTGAAAGTCGGCGACGGCGTGGCGGTGTTCGATGCGCTGCAACGGCGCGGGCTGATCACGCGGCCGGTGAAACCGTATGGCTTGCCGGCGTGGCTGCGGATCACCGTCGGCACGTGGGCACAGAATGACCGGTTGCTGGCGTCGCTGGCGGATGTGCTGCAAGCGCGGCCGGGCTAGATTTTTTGCGGAGCCGGGCCGGCCAACGAGACCTTCAGTGCGGCGAGGAGTTCGACCTGCGGGGCAAGGAAGAGGTTGAGGTCGCCGCCGAGACAGTCGTAGGCGGCCTGCAAGACCTCGTGTGAGGGTTTGCGCATTTTCATGAGCGGCCGGAGGTGGCCGGGGAGGGCTTCGACGGCGTTATCCGCGGTTTCAAGGCGCACGAGCTGGGTAAGCGCGGCTTGATTGAGCGGGTCGGTTTCCCACGCACGGGCGAGGAGCACGCGAGCCTGATCACGGACCCCGATGGCGGCCAGGCGGTTGGAGACAGCGATGAGATTTTCCGCCCGGAGATTTGGTTGGGCGAGCAGATGCTCCAAGAACAGGCGGGCTTCGTCGGGCTTGCCCAACCCATAAAGCGCGACCGTTTGCAGGCCATTAAAAACGGGGACAAATTGTTTGGCCCACTCGGGGGAAGTGCGTGTGTAGTCGGCGATGAGATTCAGGGCGGTCTGGTATTCGTGGACGACTATGTAGGCTTCGGCCACCATCAGTGCGGTCCCTTTGGTGGACTGGGCGGTCGCGCGGGCGAGGTCGTTGATCCGTCGGGCGAGCGGGGGGCGGCCGGTATTGGCGGCAAAATCGGCCAAGGCGAGCAACGCCGCGGGTTCGCCGGAGAAATTGCGCAAGTAGGATTCGATTTCTTGGTCCAGCCGCGCGGTCCAGTGCTGCTGGTCGTAAAGATAAAGGAATTCCAAGCGCGGCGCGTGCGCAAGGGGATTGAGAGCGAGGCGGAGCACGGCGTTTTTCTCAAGGGCGGCGAGATCGCCGCGCTCGCGATAGAACTGGCCAAGTTGCACATAGACCGGCTCGTCGTCCGGCGCATGTTTCAGGTGGGACTGGAGACGGAGAATGGCAAAATCCGGATACCCGCGCTCCCAGTCGAGCCGGGCTTGCAACAGGACGCCATCCGTCACCTCGATCAAGCGGTGGTTTGCGATCAGATCTTCCGCTTGATCGTAGTTGCCGCGAAAGAAGGCCGCGCTCGCGGCGAAGAATGCCACCAGGCGTTTGTCCTCAGCTGAGAGGGCATCGGAGCGCAACAACTCGCGGGCCACCGCCAGCACCTTGGCGTCTTCTTTGTGATCCAGAAGGAAGCGGAGAACCTCCCGCAGATATTCCCGGTTGCGCTGGAGGAAAGGGATTCCGTCCAAGAGGACGTTTTGCGCCAAATCTGGCCGTCGGTTGGCGACATAAAACTGGGCCAACAGAATGCGGCCCGGTGAATTTCCCGGGGACATCGCGACGCCCGTCCGGAGTTTGCTGAAGCCGGAGATATAGTCGTTTTTGGTGATATATCGTTCGGCTTCCGCGATGTAGTGATCGCCTTGCGCCGCGCGGTAGTGGCTCCATCGAAACGGGAGTGCGATATCAGCAAATTTCGCCTCTGGAAAATCACGAAGCTCGACGACAAAAAGCCAAACCGCAATGGCACCAGTCATCCAAGCGAAGACACTGATTCCCAGGCAAACCAATGCCAGCCGTCTCCAGCGCACGACTACCTTGCGTTCGCCGAGGTCATTGGAGGTTATCTCAACTATGGTCGGCCAATTCATAGGTTTGTTTTCCCCCACAGATATGGACATTGCAAGCCCACCAATTGCGGGATCCGCGGATGCTTTGCCGGCGGTTTGCAAATAATGGCTTGAACAAGGCGGAGAAAGGCAGTTTCATGACCGCCCATCCTCCCTATCAGGGCATTATCGCCGAAGCCATCCAGTTCCTTTGTGGGGGAGGACAACACACTCACAGTAAGATTTTTCTGGCCCAAACCTAATTTGCATGTAAATAAACCCATGCATCGCTAGTTACCTATCCGATTTCCCAAGGCCAATAGTTTGTCAGCCAGACCAAGCGCCAACTTTCAATTTCGACCAATAACACGACCAAACAGCATGAAAAACATCAAGAGACTGCTCACCATCATCGCACTCTCGGGGACCTCTTCTTTTGCGGCTCCATTTATGGCAGTTGGCGATAATGCCGAACTTTTTTTAACGGCCTCTGTTGCCGTGCGTTTCGACAGTAACATTTTTCTGAATGCAACAAAGGAGAAGAGCGACACAATCTTCAGTTTTAAGCCGGGATTCGATCTCGTATTCGGCAAGGGTTCGGCAACCTCGGGGAATCTCTATTATCGCGAGGAAATCCGCAGGTATTCCTCCTTTGACACTCTTAACACCTCACTGGCGGATTTAGGCTTTAAGTCCAATTACGACAGCGGAAAGACCAAGGTGAGCTTGGGGGCTTCCTATGCGCAATTGGCATATAACGAAGTTGGCATCACGCTGGTTAACAAGATTGTTCAACGCGACGTCACTGCGGCGAACGCGGCAACAGAATTCGCTTTTTCCGAGAAGACCAGCCTTGGGACCGGGTTGATCTTCAACAAGACGGACTACGCTCCGATTGGTTTCATCGACAATTCTTCTTGGAGCTTACCGGTGGATATTTATCACGAGGTGTCCCCCAAGCTCGCTATGAGTGTGGGCTATCGCTATCGCGCCACATCGCTCAGCGGAGCGGCATCGGATAGCAAGGATCACTTCTTGAGTGTCGGCGCACGGGGCGAATTCACGCCTAAACTGACCGGTCAGCTTCGCTTTGGATACAACAAGAGGAATTTAGATCGCGGGACTGACCAGACCGGATTCGGCGTTGCCGCCGACTTGAAATACTCGGCTACCCCCAAGACATTTATGCAATTGGAAGTCGCCAATGACTTCAGCAACTCGGTGCTCGGTGAGTCGACCAAGGTGTTTGACATGACTTTGCAGACACAAACCCAGCTGTCGCAGCAGTGGCAATTTGGCGGAAGTTTGGGGTGGCGGAGCATCGAATATCCCAAGCGCTCCGATGATTATTATCGGGTTCAGGTGGGTCTTGTTTACGCTTACAGCACGAACCTGAACCTCACGGCCACCTATGCTTACGGAAACAACAGCTCATCCACCAGTGTGGTCACCGCGGTGTCAGCTGATTACACCAGCAGCATATTCAGCTTCGGAGCCAACATCCGTTACTGAGTAATTTTATTAGCCTAAAGCGGAAGAAGATCGCAGGGTCTTCTTCCGCTTTTCTTTCCCCGTGATGAAATCGATCCAGTCGCTACCGTTAGGTCTTTCCCTCATGTGCTTGTTTGGATTGGCGATCGGGCATGCCGCCGCCGCCAAGCCAGCCTCCACGGACTATGTGCTCCAGGCGTCCGATTTGCTTCGGATTTTGGTTTTTCAGGAGCCGGATTTGCAGCGTGAGGTGCGCATCACGCAAGAAGGATCAGTCTCATTGCCGCTCATTGGCACCATTCAGCTGCAGGGCAAGTCGGTGCATCAGGCCGAGGATATCATCCGGCAACTCTACGACCGCGATTATCTGGTGAACCCCCAGATCAGCATTGCGGTAATGGAATATGCCCAGCGCACCGTCCAAGTCTTGGGAGCGGTCAACACGCCGGGCGCGATCGGGTTTCCTCCCGAGCAAACAATGGGCTTGGTGGAGGCCATTGCGCGCGCCGGTGGATTTTCCCGGCTGGCTGACAAACGGCGGGTGCGGCTGACGCGCACCTTGGCGGACGGGAAGACGGATAACTACACGATTAATGCCGATGAGCTCGTGTTGGGCACCTCGAACGAGCCGTGGTTGCTTGTGAAGGGTGATGTCATCTTCGTGCCCGAACGCCTCCTTTGAACATGGATCAAAATCCAAAATCCGACAAGAACTCCGGCCAGGATGGGTCTCCCTATTCCTATTATGGAGCGAACTACGGCGGTTACGGTTCGGTTGGTTACGGCGAGACGGCAGTTCAGCGCAGTTTCCAAGACTACCTGCTGATCTTCCGCGAGCGCATCTGGTATATCGTCGTGGTGTTTCTATTGGTATTTTCCGCCGCGCTGGTTTTTACCTTGGGACAGACCCCGGTTTACCAGTCGGGGGCCAGTGTGCAGATTTTCCGCCGCGATCCCGTCGTCATGCAGGTGCAGGGCGTCATGGATAACGAGGTTCGCTCAGCGGAGGACTTGAATACACAGGTCAAAGTCATGGAGAGCGCCTCCATCGTCAACCGGGTGGCCGAACGCCTCACAGGCGAAGACCTCCGGCTGTTTAATGCCCCTTTCCGCAAAGAAGGCGACGCCGAGCCCCCGAGCACCGCTGAGATCATTTTCAAGAACCGCAAGATCGCCCCGATCCGTCTCAGTCTGATCATCCAAGTGCTCTATCAGCATCCCGACCGATTCGTGGCGGCGAAAGTAGCCAATCTTTTTGTCGACGAATACATCTCTCACAATTCCCGGATGCGCATTGAGGAATCGATGAAGGCAGTTGACGACCTGAAAATCCGCGCTGAGCAGCAAAAAAAGAAGGTCGAAGAGCAGGCGATCCTGCTTCAGGGCTACAAGGAGAAAAACAACCTGGTCTCGCTCGACCAGCGCAAAGACATCGTCACGGAGAAGCTGAAAGCACTCAGCAGCTACCTGACTCAAAGCAACGCCCACTTAAAGGACGCCGAGATTCGCTGGAAACAGGTTCAGGAGCGTCGCAGCACGCCCGCGCAATTGCTCGATCTTCCCTTCATCTCCGGCCAGCCGCTCATCGTCCAGCTCGTCCAGCAGGTTGCCTCCCAGAAAATTGTCTTAGCCCAGCTTCGCGAACACTACCGCGATCGTCACCCGAAAATGATCGATGCCGTCAATTCCCTTGCGCAGACCGAGCTGGAGCTCAATCGCGCCATCGACTCGGCCGCGGCAATGATGGAGGCGGACTTCCAAACAGCAAATCGCAATGCGGAAGGAGCCCGCTCGTCGCTGGCTGCGCAGGAGACTGAGTCTCTCGGCCTTGATCGCTTTGCGGTCGAGTATACTAACCTCGAGCGCGATCTCCGCATCAACGAAAACCTGCTCAACAACATCATGGCGCGCATGCGAGAGACCTCGATGACCAGCACGATCGAGACGCAAAATGCGCGCATCATTGATCGCGCCGCGCCCAGTCTGACGCCGATCTCCCCGAATGTTCCCTTCAACCTAGCGCTTGGACTTCTCGGTGGCCTTGCCTTGGGTGTCGCCTTCGGCTTTTTTGTCGCCTTCATCGACGACCGGGTGAAGAGCTCCTTCG